>JBFWQM010000010.1:0-46831 GCA_050249455.1 Rhodospirillaceae bacterium
GTGCCTGCCGCGGCTGTAGCAGCGTTCGGAGAAGAGGGGGCCGCCCACCTCACCCAACCCACTCCTCCCATAGTGGGAGGAGAGGGCTTACTTCTCCCACTCCTCCCTCTGTGGGTGGAGAGGGTCGGGGTGAGGTGGGCGTCCGCCGGCTCATCCATGCTTCCGTGCATTGGCCACCGCCTCCAGCACGTGCTCGGGCGTCATCGGCTGGCGGGTGACGGCGGCGCCCAGCGGGCGCAGCGCGTCGTTGACGGCGCACCAGATCGCGCCGGGCGCGCCGACGGTGCCGGCCTCGCCGGCGCCCTTGGCGCCGAGCGCGGTGAGCGGCCACGGCGTCTCGACATGGCCGACGTCGATGTCGGGCATCTCGGCGGCCATCGGGACCAGGTAGTCGGCGAGCGTGCCGTTAACCAGCTGGCCGTCCTCATAGACGCATTCCTCGAACAGCGCCGCGCCGATGCCCTGGACCGCGCCGCCGCGGATCTGCTCGTCGACCAGCAGCGGGTTGACCACCCGGCCGCAGTCCTCCACCACCCAGAAGCCGAGCACGCGCACCATGCCGGTCTCCGCGTCGACCTCGACGTGCGCGGCCTGGATGCCGTTGGCCGCGACGTAGGGCCGGTCGCGCTGGACGTGGTGGCGCTCCACCGTCAGCGACGGGATTTCGGCGAGCGGGATGGAGTCGCCGCGGTAGTACGCCGCCGCCGCGACGTCGCCCACCGACATGACGGCGAGGCCGTCGGCGTTGCGGATCGTGCCGTTGACGATCGCGAGGTCGTCCGGCGCGAGCTGCGACATCGCCGCGGCGATGGCGAGGATGCGCGCGCGCAGCACCCGCGCCGCCTGCAGCGCCGCCTCGCCGCCGGTGGTGATGCCGCGCGAGGCCCAAGCGCCGCCGCCATAGGGGTTCGACGCGGTGTCGCCGCCGTGCCCCATCGCGACGGCGGCGAGATCGACGCCGAGGGTGTCAGCGACCACCTGCGCCACGCCGGCGCGGGTGCCCTGGCCCTGGTCTGTCGCGCTGGTCTCGCACAGCACGCGGCCGGACGGGTCGAGGGTCAGCCGCGCACCCTCCCCCGCCGCGATCGGGATGCGGTTGACGTTGTAGAGGACGGCGCCGACCGCGGTCAGCTCCACGAAAGTCGACAGCCCGATGCCGCGCCACACGCCGCGCGCCCGCGCCTCGGCCTGCGCGCGGCGCAGCCCGGCGTAGTCCATCCGCGCCGCGACCGAATCGAGGCAGGCGTCGAGCGACAGCCCGTTGAGCAGCGCGCCGCTCGCGGTCGGCACCGGCGTCGCCGGGCCGCCCGGCGGCGTCCGGCGGTAGTTGCGCCGCCGCACCTCCAGCGCATCGAGGCCGAGCCGTGCGGCGACAAGGTCGAGCATCTGCTCGCCCACCGCGCAGGCGATCGGCTGGCCCACCGCGCGATAGGCGCCGGTCGGCGGCTTGTTCTGGAACGCGCCGCGGGCGCGGCCGCGGAACGCCGGGATGTCGTAGGGCGCGCCGGCGAGCTGGACCGCCTGGATCGCCTCGCCGATGCTGCCGCGCGGGTAGCACGAATAGGCGCCGAAGCCGAACAGCGCGTCGACCTCGAGCGCGAGGAGCCGGCCGTCGGCGTCGGCCGCGGCGCGTGCGCGCACCGTCGCCTCGCGCGCATGGACGTCGGCGACGAACGCCTCCAGCCGATCGGCGGCGTAGCGCACCGGCCGCGCCAGCAGCCGCGCGATCGCGGCGACCGCCAGCTCGTCGGCATAGGCGTGCAGCTTGATCCCGAACGCGCCGCCGACGTCGGGACAGACGATGCGCACCTTGTCGGGCGCCAGCGCGAGCTGCGTCGCGAACACCTCGCGGATCACGAACGGCGTCTGGTGCGAGTGATGGACGGTCAGCACTCCGGTGCGCGCGTCGTACGCGGCGAGCACGGTGCGCGGCTCCAGTGGTACCCCGGTCTGGCGGCCGAACGCGAAGTCGTGCGCGACGACGACGGCCGCTCCGGCGAACGCCGCGTCGACGTCGCCCGTCTCGTGCTTGAAATCGAGCGCGAGGTTCGACGACAGCGCCGAGTGCACCCGTGCCGCGCCGGCGGCAAGCGCCGCCTCCGGATCGGGCGCGACGTCGATCGGCTGCCAGTCGACCTCGACCAGCGCCGCCGCGTCCTCCGCCACCGCGCGGGTCGCGGCGACCACCGCGACCACGGCCTCGCCCTGCCACGCCGCCTCGTCGACCGCCAGCGGCGGCTGCGGCGGCGAGACATGCGCCGGCGCGGCGGCCAGCCGGGTCTGCCACGGCGCGCACACCGCGGCGAGGTCGCGGCCGGTGAGCACCGCCGCGACGCCGGGCACGGCCGCCGCCACCGCGATGTCGACCGCACCGATGCGCGCGTGCGCGAACGGGCTGCGCACGAAGGCGACGTGCAGCGCCCGGTCGGCCGCGATGTCGTCGGTGTAGAGGCCGCGGCCGCCGGCGAGCCGGGCGGCGTCGCTGCGCGCGACCGGCCGGCCGATCCAGCCGGTCGCGCCGTTGGCTGCGCTCACGCCTTGCCGGCGCCGATGAAGCCGACCGCCTCGATCTCGACCTTGAGCGCCGGCGTCGCCAGCGCGCTGATCTGGACCAGGGTGGAGACCGGGAAGTCGCCGGTGAAGAACTCCGCCCGGGCGCGCCACACGTCCTCGCGCTCCTTGATGTCGGTGACGAAGATGTTGACCTTGACGATGTCGTTCATCTTGCCGCCGGCCGCCTCGACGAGGTGGCGGATCTTGATGAAGCACTGCTTGGCCTGGTCGTACATCGCCGGGCCGCCGGTCAGGCCGCCCTCCAGGTCGTGGGCGGTCATGCCGGAAATGAAGAACTGGTCGCCGACCACCTTGCAGTTCGACCAGGTGCCGGCCTTCGGCTCCTTCACGTGCTCGCTGTAGACGCGCTTCATCTCGGCCACGGTGCCGTCCTCCTCCGGGTTCTAGGGATCGCCGCCGTCCGACGTCAGGACGACCAGCGCATTGGCGGGAACGACCATGGTGGCCGAAGCCGGCAGGTTATGGAAGCCCTGGCTGTCGGCCAGAACGATGCCGCCATTGCCGGCCGTGTGCGGGTTGACCCAGTGGTCATAGACGTCGCTGTTGAACGCCTCCACCCAATGGCCGGCCCACGGCAGGCCGATCCGGTAGCCCCACTGGGTGGATTCGTTGAGCGAGACGACGACCACCGCGTCGCGCCCGCCCCCGTCGACCCAGCGCTGGAACACCAGGATGCGGTTGAATTCGTCGATGCAGGTCACCCGCAGCCCCTCGCCGCGCAGCGCCGGATGGCGCCGGCGCAGCCGGATCAGCTCGCGCGTGAAGCGATGGTGGTCGGCCATCGCCCGGTCGCCGCCGTCGAGCCCTGCCCAGTTGAGCAAGGTGTCGGCGTGGAAGCCTGGGTTGTCCGACCACTGGCGGTCCTCGAGGAATTCCTGCCCCATGAACAGCATCGGGATGCCGGGCGCGGTCAGGATCAGCCCGGTGGCGACGCGGGCGCGGCTGCGCGCATGCCACGACCGCGCGTCGCCTGGGTCGGCCAGCGCGGCGATGCGCCGGCCGCGGTCCTGGTAGACCTCGTCGTGGCTCTCGACATATTCCACCGACTGCCAGCGCGCCGGGAAGTCGCCGCGGTCGAGGCGGCCGGCGACGGCGCCGAGGTCGACGAACGCGTCGCGCCCGCACGAGGCCGCGGCGATGGCGTTGCGCACGGAGTCGCGCAGGCCGTCGTTCCACGTCGCGTCGAAGCCGGCGCCGCCCGCCGCGCGCGGCCGCACCACCCACGGGTTGACGCCCCAGTATTCGGCGATGTGGATCGCCGACGGGTCGATGAAGCGGACCGTGGACGTGCAGTCCTGGCACAGCCGCCAGCCGTCGGCGCCCGACCGGTCGATGACGCTGGCCTCGTCGTAGCGGAAGCCGTCGACGTGATACTCGCGCACGAAGAACGCGGCGTTGTCGATCAGGAACTGGCGCACCTCGCTCTTCCAGAACGCGAACACCGGCCCGGTCCAGTCCTGGTCGGTGAAATAGAGGCTGTCGTTGGCATCGCCGACGGCGGCGCGGTCGAAGAACCACAGGCCCTCGTCCTGGCCGCGGATCTCGCTGCCGGCGTGGTTGAACACGACATCGAACAGCACCGCCAAGCCCTTCAGGTGGCACAGGTCGACGAACGCCTTGAGCTGGTTGATCGGCACCACGAGCTGGGCCGCGGTCAGCGGCGGCTGGCCATGTCGGGCGAGCTGGGCGTTGACCGCGGGAAGATAAGGATCGACCTGGTCGCCTTCCAGCGTGTAGTCCATCTCCGGCGAAAAGAGATCGGAGCCGCCATAGCCGCGGCTGCGCGGGCCGGCGAACTCGCCGATCGGCAGCGGCTGCACCGCGGTGACGCCGAGGTCGGCGAGGTAGTCCAGGCGGCCGATCGCGTCCAGGAACGTCGCGACCCGCTGGCCGGGCGTCGGCCCCCAGAACGTGCCGACGTGGAGCTGGTAGACGACCAGGTCGCTGAATGCCGGCGCCCGCCAGGCGGCGTCGTGCCACGGATAGCTCGCCGGGTCGCGCAGGATGCAGTCGGAGTGCGGGTAGGGCGGATCGCTGCTCAATTCGCGGGCATAGGGGTCGCGCTTCAAGCCGGCCCCACCGGTGCCGGCGACGTGGAACTTGTAGCGGTCGCCGTCGCGCGCGCCGGGAACGAAGCCGGTCCAGTGGCCGCCGTCGCGCCGCACCAGCCGGTTGCCCTCGTGCGGCGTCCAGTCGTCGCGCCCGGCCAGCCGCCCGACGACGTGGACCGCGGCAGCCCCGGGCGCCCAGACCCGGAACGTGGCGCCGTCGCCGGCCAGGTTGGCGCCCATCGCGGTCGCAGCCGAGACGTGGTCCTGCGGTGCCGGCATGGCGCTCGATCCCCTACTCTTCGAAAACGCGGCGGCAGGCTAGTATAGGCCGATACAAGCCAACCCATGGGAGGGACAAGTCAATGGTAGGCACCGCGACCAACGGCGGCGACGTGGTCGGCGAGATCACCGCGATCCGCGACCGCTGGCACACCAAGAACCACCCGATGTTCCAGGCGATGGCCAAGGGCGAGATCGAGCTGCGCGCGCTCGCCGTCTACATGGCGATGCACGCCAAGTACGTCCGCTACGGGCTGGAGGCGTTCGGCCTGATGTACGCCCGCGGGCCGTCCGACGTGCGCAAGATGCTGGTCGAGAACATGGCGGAAGAGGAAGGCCTGCTCCACCACGTCGATCACGGCGCCGATGCGCCGGCGCACGACCACATGGAGATGATCTACAGCTTCTGCGAGGCCGCCGGGATGACCCGCCAGGAGGTGACGGAGATCGAGATGACCCCGGCGTGGTGGGGCCGCGCGCTGTACTACCTGAACGTCGCGCGGTCGGAGCCGATCGGCGTCACGCTCGCCATGCAGTTCACCCAGGAGGGCCAGATGCCGGCCCTCAACAGCGAGGTCATCATCCCGGCCTTCGAGAAGCACTACGGCTACAAGCGCGGCGACCGCGCCATCGAGTTCTTCACCGAGCACGAGCTTGCCGACCAGGAGCATTCGCGCCGCCAGATGGAGCTCGCCGCCAAATACGTCGACACGCCCGAGCTGCTGACACGCGCCAAGTCGGTGGCACAGCAGATGTGCCGGCTGCGCTGGGGCTGCACCACCGAGACCTACAACATCGAGGTGCGCGGCCAGAAGGAGCTGCTGCCGGCCGGGGTGAACTGAGCCGAGGCGAGACCCGGGCCGCCCGCCCTGCCCGCTTCGCCCTCCGGGCGGCGAGCGGGCGGCCGGCCCGCACTTCCCCCGATGGCCTCGATTCTCCGGGGCCACACGGTTTGCGCTTGTGACCGAAGGCAACCAAAAGTAATTTTGTTAGCCGATTCAGGCGGGTCGGGCAGCCGGCACGCGGGGGAATCGGGGCACGGGGTACGTCGTGCTGCGGCGCAAAACGGGAGCCGCGGCGGCCGGTCAACGGGGCGACGTTGGGGAAGGGGAGCATGCGGCGGTCCGCACGATTCGGTGCGTGGCTCGTGGGCGCGTTTCTGGCCGCGGGCATGACGCAGGCATCCGCGCGCTGCCCGGAGCCGCTCGCCCAGGTCGTCTCGGTCCAGGGCGAGGTCGCGGTGCGCGCGCGCGAAGGCGAGCCGTGGCAGCCGGCGCCGCTCGCCACCCTGCTGTGCCCGGACGACCTGCTGCGCACGGGGCCGGTCAGCCGCGCGGCGGTGATCTTCCTCGCCACCGAGACGGTGATGCGGGTGGACCAGAACACGCTGGTCCAGATCCGCCGCGCGCCGGAGCCGTCGCGGTCGCTGCTCGACATGCTGAACGGCGCGGCGCATTTCTTCAGCCGCACCCGCCGCGCGCTGGAGATCCGCACCCCGTTCGTCAACGCCGCCGTCGAAGGCACCGAATTCCAGGTCGCGGTCGCCCCAGATCGCGCGCACGTCACGGTGTTCGAAGGCAGCATCCGCGCCGCCAACGCGCAGGGCAGCGCCGTCGCCGCGCCGGGCCAGTCGGTGACCGCCGTGCAGGGCGCGGCGCCGCGCACCGTGGCGCTGGTGCGCCCGGCAGACGCGGTGCAGTGGACGCTCTATTTCCAGCCGGTGCTGCCACCGGCCGGCGACCCCGCGGTGCCGGCGCCGGTGCGCCGCGCCGCCGCGCTGCTGGCCGCCGGCCAGGTCGAGCCGGCGCGCGCGGCGCTGGCCCAGTCGGAAGGCGGCGCCGCGCTGGCGCTGCGCAGCACGATCGCAACCGCGCGCAACGAGCGCGCAGAGGCGCTGGCGCTGGCGCAGCAGGCGACGGCGCGCGCGCCCGAGCTGGCGGCGGGATGGATCGCGCTGTCCTATGCCGAGCAGGCGCGGTTCGCGCTGGAGCCGGCGCGCGCCGCCGCGCTGGAGGCGACGCGGCGCCAGCCGCGCGACGCGCAGGCATGGGCGCGGCTGGCCGAGCTGGAGCTGGCGCTGGGCGAGCGCGGCCGCGCCGCCGCGACCGCCGCGCGCGCCGCCGCGCTGCCGCCCGGCACGGCGCATGCCGACATGGTGCTGGGCTACGCCGCGCTGGCGACGCTCGACATCGACGCCGCGAAGGCGGCGTTCGAGCGCGCGATCGCGCAGGATTCGCAGGAGCCGCTGGCCCGCCTCGGCCTCGGCCTCGCCAAGGTGCGCGCCGGCGACCTCGCCGGCGGGCGGCGCGACATGGACGTCGCGGTCGCGCTCGACCCCAACCGGTCGCTGCTGCGCAGCTATCTCGGCAAGGCCTATGTCGAGCAGGGCAGCGACGCGGTCTCCGCCGAGACGGCCGAGGAGGTGTTCGGCAGCCGGCGCTACGACCAGGCTGCGGCGCAGTTCGCGCAGGCCAAGGCGCTCGACCCCGCCGACCCGACGCCGTGGTTCTACGACGCGCTCCTCAAGCAGTCGCGCAACGACCCGGTCGGGGCGCTGGCCGACATTGAGCGGTCGATCGCGCTCAACGACAACCGCGCGGTGTACCGCTCGCGGCTGGCGCTCGATTCCGACCGCGCGGCGCGCGGCGCCGGGCTGGCGCGCATCTTCCGCGACCTCGGTTTCGAGCAGCTCGGCGTCGACGAAGGCGCGGACTCGCTCGCGGCCGACCCGGCCAGCCACTCGGCGCACCGCTTCCTGTCCGACAGCTACATCGGCCGGCCGCGGCACGAGATCGCGCGCACCAGCGAGCTGCTGCAATCGCAGCTCATGCAGCCGCTCGGGTCCAGCCCGGTGCCGCCGCAGGCATGGCTGATCGACCTCAACCAGCTCACTCCCGGCGGCCCGTTCGAGGTCGGGCTGAACGAGTTCACCCGCCTGTTCGAGCGCGACCGCATCCAGCTTTTCCTGTCCGGCGGAATCGGCAACCACGACACCTTCGTCGAGGAGGCGGTGGTCGCCGCGCAGGCCGGCCGGGTCGCGCTGTCGGGCGGCCAGTACCTGTATTCGACCGACGGCATCCGGGCCAACAACGACATCCGCCACGACGCGTTCAACGTGTTCGGGCAAGGCGCGCTGCGCGACGACCTCAACATCCAGGTCGAGCTGCGCCGCCGGGTGACCGAGCACGGCGACCTCAGGCTTAATTTCAACCCGGACAACTTCTCCGCCTTCGACCGGCGCGAGGTGGCGCAGGACACGGCGCGCGTCGGCGCCCACTACGCGCCGGCGCGGGGCCACGACGTGCTGCTGTCGGCCCTGGTCAGCAAGCGCACCGACGACTTCACCTCCGCGCCGCCGAACGGCCTGCAGATCTCGTCCGACCGGCGCGACCTCGGCTACGACCTGCAGGGCCAGTACATCCTGCGCACCGGCCTGTTCAACCTGACGGCCGGCGGCGGCACCTACTACATCGACACCGACCAGGACAACGTGCTGGACATCAGCCGCATCGCGCCGCCAGGGCTGTGCTTCTTCGCACCGTGCGTCACCACGACGCCGACCAACGAGGAGACGACGCAGCACAACGGCTACGTCTACGGCAACGTGCCGCTGCCCTACGGCGTCGTCGTCACCGGCGGCCTCGCCTACGACTACGTCAACCGCGGCGGGCTCGACGTGTCGCAGGTCAGCCCCAAGGGCGGGCTGCAGTGGACCGCGTTCGCCGACCCGGACGGCGCGGTGCTGCGCGGCGTGCGGCTGCGCGGCGCCTACATGCAGGGCGTGCGCCGTACCTTGCTGGTCGAGCAGACGCTGGAGCCGACCCAGGTCGCCGGCTTCAACCAGTTCTTCGACGACGTCAACGGCACGGAATGGGAACGCTACGGCGTCGGGCTCGACGTCGCGCTGGCGCGCGGGCTGCATCTCGGCGTCGAGGCCTCGCAGCGCAATCTCGAGGTGCCGCAGGTGATCGCCGGTCCGGTCGCCGCCGTGACGCGCGAGGACCACCGCGAGCGGCTCGGCCGCGCCTGGCTCTATTGGGCCGCGCACCGCCAGTGGGCGCTCAGCATCGAGCCCTACATCGAAGAGGTCCGCCGCGACGGCTCGGCGATGAACACGCTGCCGCTGGAGGTCGAGACCACCGCGGTGCCGGTGTTCATCCGCCACTTCCGCGACGGCGGCCTGTTCGCGGAGCTGGGCGGGACCTTCCTGCACCAGCGCATCACGCCCCATCCCAGCGACCCCTTCCCCCGGACGACAGACGACGCCTTCCTGCTCGACGCGGCGATCGGCTATCGGCTGCCCAACCGGCTCGGCGTCGCCAGCTTTGCGATCCGCAACCTGCTGGACGACGACTTCCTGATCCAGGATCCGAACATCCAGGGTACGGACCCGAGCAACCCGCTGTACCTGCCGGCGCGGACCTTCCTGTTCCGCCTGGCGCTCACGCTGTAAGCCGCCGGCCATAACGCAAAAGGAGAGCACGCGATGGCGATCATGCGATTCACCGCCAAGGGCAAGGACCACAAAGAGCAAGGCGTCGCCGCCGCGCCGGCCCGGTTCGACAAGGCGATCGAGGGCGCCGCCGCCGCCGTGAAGGGCGACGGCAACGAGGTGGTCGCCGCCATCCTGCTGTGCAAGAACGGCGAGACCTATGTCTGGTCGCCCGGCGACAGCGGCGGCAAGGCGCCGCGCACCGAGCCAGTCGAGTGCATCTCGCCGCACGTCACCTGGACCTTCCCGATCCAGGGCGTCTCGCTGGCGCAGACGTTCAACCCGACCTGCTGGGCCGCCATCCACATGGGCGGCACCGTCTACTACTTCCCTTATCCCTGCTGAGCGCGCGCAGGGGCGGCGCCGAACGGGCGCCGCCCCCGGGCGCTCGCGGCCGTCCCCTACCCCCAGAAGGCGACGGCCACCGCGCACAGCCAGATCACCACCACCACCCACGCGGCGGCGACGGATTGCGTGGTGAGCCTGAACGTCGACGGATCGTAGTGCTCCATTGCCTGGGTCCTCCCGCTGCGACCCGCTGCGGGATTGCCGTTGTTGTCGTGAACAGCGGAATCGCCTGTCCCAGCCGCCACGATGCGCGCACGCGCAGGGGCCGGCAGTGGGAAAGGCCACAATGAATCAAGATTCGTGGTAGCGCGGCGCGGGCCGCGGGCGACCTACGCCCCTTCGACGTCTTCCACCATCCGCGCGAGGCGCGGGACGTCGAGGACGACGAGGCCGTGGCCGCGGCGCTCCACGAGGCCGGCGCGGGCGAGTTCGCCGAGCTCGCGGGTAACCGCCTCGCGGTGGGTGCTGATGCGGCTGGCGATCTCCGCGTGGGTCGGCGACGGGTCGATGACGGCTTCGCGGGCGCCGGTCATGCGGTCGCGGCACAGCCGCAGCAGCTCCGCATGCAGCCGGTTCTTCACCGCCAGGGTCGAGAACTCGTAGACCCGCTCCGACAGCGAGCGCACCAGCATGGCGAGCCGCCGCAGCGTCTCCGCCGCGATCTCCGGATGGTCGCGCAGCGCCTGCCAGAACGCCGCCGGCGGCAGCGCCGCGATCGTAGTCTCGGCCAGCGCGACGACGCTGGCCGAGCGCGGCGCGCCGTCGATCGCCGCCAGCTCGCCGTACATGCCGCCGGCGCCCTGGTCGCGGAACGTCACTTCGCGGCCCGAGGCAGCGTAGAGCACGATGCGCACCCGGCCGGACACGATGAAGTGGACGTCGCGGCTGTCGTCCTGGTGGCCGACGATCTGCTGGTCGGCGGCGTAGGTGTGCCAGCGGCAGCGGGTCGCGATCGCCTGGCGCGCGGCCGCGTCGAGGCCGCGCAGGATGTCGATCGCGGCCAGCGCATCGCCGCGCTGCGCCGCGTCCCGGTCCAGCCGTGGATCGCGCGCCATGGTCCGCCCCGCCTTCGATCGCCCCGCGGCGGATCATACACCGGAACCGCCTGACGCCGAAGGCGGCGCGATATAGGATCGCGGGATGCGGGGATTGGGGCGCTTGCGGACCGCGCTGTGCATCGGGCTGACGGTCGGCGTCCTGGGCGCCGGCCTGGCGGCGCTGCCGCCGGGGGTGGCGCTGGAGGCCGACGTCGGTCTGTCCTGGCTGTTCCGGCTGCGCGGCCCGGCGCCGCCGCCCGACGACGTCGCGATCGTCGCGATGAACCGGCGGGCCGCCGACCGGCTCGACCTGCCGACCGGCACGCGCGAATGGCCGCGCGCGCTGCACGCCGACCTGATCGCGCGGCTGGCGCAGGACGGCGCAGCGGCGATCGTGCTCGACATCTTCTTCCGCAACGCCTCGCCCGCCGCCCCCGAGACCGACACGCGGCTTGGCGCGGCGATCCGTGCCGCCGGCCGGGTGGCGCTGCCGCAGTTCGCCGAGCGCGACACCATCGCCGCCGCGACGGCGCCTGCGGCCACCGTCGAGCGGCTGATCACCCCGGCGCCGGCGATCGCGTCCGGCGCCGCCGGCATCGGCCCGTTCCCGCTGCCCAAGGCGGCGACCAACGTGCACGACTTCTGGGCATTCCTGACCGAGGTGACCGGCGAGCCGACATTGCCGGCGATCGCGGTCCAGCTCATGGCGCTGCGCGCGCCGGCGCCGCTGGCCGACCTGATGACGGCGGTCGGTCCGGCGGCGCGCGCGCCGCTCGACGCCTATCTCGGCTCGCCGCGGACGGCCGGAGACCTGGTGGGCCTGATGCGCGCGCTGCGCATCGCCTTTCGCGGTGACCCCGAGGCCGCGCCGCGAGGTGCGCTGGCGATCCTGCGGGCGGAGGCCGCCGGCCGGGTGCCGGCGGCGGAGGCGCGGACGCTGCGCGCGCTGGTCGGGCTCTATGCCGGCCCCGACCGCCGCTACCTCAACTACTACGGCCCGCCGCGCACCATCCGGACCATCCCCTATGACGCGGCGCTGACCGGGCGGGGCGAGACGGCGCCCGTGGTCGGCAAGGTGGTGTTCCTGGGCCTGTCCGAGGACTCTGTCACCGACATCCGCGAGAACTTCCCGACCGTGTTCTCGCGCGACGACGGGATCGAGCTGAGCGGCGTCGAGATCCTGGCGACCGCGACCGCCAACCTCCTCACGTCGTCGTCGCTGCGGCCGCTGTCGCCGCCGGCGCAGCTCATGGCGGTCGCCGGCGCCGGCGCGGCGATCGGGCTGGCGGCGTGCCTGGCCGCCGGGCTGACCGGGACGCTGCTGGCCATGCTGCTGGGCGCCGGCTGGCTCGCCGCCGCCGCCGCCGCGTTCGCCGCGCAAGGCCTGTGGCTGCCGGTCGCGATCCCGATCCTGCTACAGCTGCCCGCCGCGATCCTGGCCGGGCTCGCCCTCAAGTACCTGGTGGCGCGGCGCGGGCTCGACTACTACCTGCCCCGGCGCGTCGCCGCCGACATCGCGCGCGGCCGCGGCCCGGAGCCGTCGCGGCCGGTCCGCGGCATCTGCCTGGCGACCGACATCTACGGCTACACCACGCTGGCGGAGCGGCTAGACCCGCCCGCGCTGATGACGTTGATGAACGCCTACTGGGGCGCCATCGGCGCGCCGGTGGAACGCAACGGCGGACGCATCCTCAACACCGCCGGCGACAGCATGATGTGCGCCTGGGTCGTGCCGCCCGGGGGCGACGACCGGGCGGCCCGGCGCGCCGCCTGCCGCGCCGCCCTGGAGATGCAGGCCGCCGTCGCGGCGTTCAATGCGGCGCACCCCGGCCGCGCGCTGCCGACCCGGATCGGCCTGCAGGCCGGCAGCTTCGTGCTCGGGCCGGTCGGCGGCGTCGGACACCGCGAGTTCGGCGCCATCGGCGACGCCCTCAACACCGCCGCCCGCATCCGCGACCTCAACAAGGACTTCGGCACCCACGTGCTGGCCGCCGAGGCGGTGGCCGAGGGCCTGGGCGACATCGCCCGGCGGCCGATCGGGGTCCTGCCGCTGCGCGGCCGCCGCGCCACCGTGCGGCTGGTCGAACTCACCGGCCTGGCCGGCGCCGACGCGCCGCACCGGCCCGCCAGCGGCGACTAGGTAGACACCCGCAGAGCAATGGGTTTGCCCGGGCGGTCCACAATGATACGCTGATCCCCAATCGCCACCCGAAATCGTGGCGCGACCGGCGGCAACGCCGGCGAAACAATGCCGCCGTGGCTTGAAACAGGGAGAAATCAAGCGATGAAATTTCGGACGCTCGCGTTCTCGGCCGTACTTGCGGCGATCGCCGCACTGCCCGCTGCCGCGCAACAGACCTACAGCATCGGCACCAATCCGCAGGGCTCGCTTTTCTTCGGGGTCGGCACCGCCATCGCCAAGGTGCTGAACGAGAAGGCGAACATGCTCGCGCGCGTCCAGGCGGGCGGCGGCACGTCGACGATCGCGCCGCAGCTCGACGCCGGCCGCGTCGACTTCAGCTTCAACAACGCGATCGAGGCGCGCTACGTCTACACCGGCACCGGCACGTTCGAAGGCAAGCCGTTGAAGAACCTGCGCCTGGTCCACATGGTCTACCCGCTGCCGGTCACCCTCGCGGTGCCGAACGAATCCAAGATCAAGTCGATCGCCGAGGCCAAGGGCCTGCGCCTGCCGTCCGAGTTCACCGCCCAGAACATCATGCAGGTGGTGCAGAACGCGATCCTGGCCAACCACGGCCTCAAGCAGTCCGATTTCTCCAGCGTACCGGTCTCCGACTACATCAAGGGCCAGCACCTCCTGCCGCAGGGCCGGGTGGACATCGCGATGGCCGCCCCGGGCACCGCCGCCTCGCGCGAAGACCATGCCGAGCTGAAGTCGAAGGGCGGCCTGCGCTTCCTGCCGATCAACACCGACGAGGCATCGCTGAAGCGCATGCACGCGGTGTTCCCCGAAACCCTGGCGCTGCCGATGAAGGAAAGCCCGGCGCGGCCGGGCATCATCGGCGACACGACGGTGATGGCGTATCCGTTCTTCCTGGTCGCGGGCGCCCATGTCTCCGAGGAAGCGGTGTACAACGCCGTGAAGGCGCTCCATGCGGGCAAGAAGGAGCTCGTGGAGGCCTTTGCCCCGCTCAACGCCTTCGAGCCCAAGGAGATGTGGCGCAGCCACTCCGTGCCGTACCACCCCGGCGCGCTGAAGGCGTTCAAGGAGCTCGGCCTGACCGAGATGGGCAAGACGAGCTGAGCCGCACGGACCCGGCGCGGGCCGCCCGGCAATGGGGGGGCCCCCCCGCAACTGGGGGGCCCCGCGCCGCCCCCGCCCGCCCCCCCACCCCCCCCCCCCGCCGATGACCGATCAGCCCCCCGCCCCCGCCGCCCAGCCGCTCGTCCGCCAAGTCGTCAGCTGGCTGGCCGGCGGGCTGACAGTCCTGTGCCTGCTGTGGGTGCTCGAGGTGCCGATGTATTTCGGCGTCGCGTTCTTCCGCGAGCAGTTCCTGAGCCCGGTGCTCGGCATCTCGCTCTGCATCTGCTACCTGCACGTCGCCGCCAGCGGCAAGGCGGGCGGCCGCACGCCGTGGCTCGACGTCGTGCTCGCCGCCGCCGGGCTCGCCGTCACGCTGTGGGTGATGATCGAGTACCGCTGGTTCCTGGAGCGCGTCGTCGGCTTCCAGGGCTGGCCGGCCGTCGTGGTCGGCATCACCATCGTCGTGCTGGTGCTGGAGGGCCTGCGGCGCACCTCGGGCTACACGATGTTCTTCGTCGTGCTGGCCTTCATCGTCTATGCGTTCGTCGGCGACCTCGTTCCCGGCCCGCTCAAGGCGCTGCCGATCGAGTTCCGCCAGCTCATGATCTACCTCGCGTTCGACCCGACGGCGGTATTCGGCGTACCGCTGCGGATCGGCGCTGAGGTGGTGATCATCTTCATCTTCCTCGGCCAGCTGCTGCTCAAGACCGGCGGCGGGGAGTTCTTCACCGACATCGCGATGGCGCTGATGGGACGCCAGCGCGGCGGCGCGGCGAAGATCGCGGTCGTCGCCTCGGCGCTGTTCGGCTCGATCTCCGGCAGCGCGACGTCGAACGTCGCCTCCACCGGCGTGATCACCATCCCGCTGATGCGCAGGTCCGGCTACGCCGCGACGCGCGCCGGTGCGATCGAGGCTGTCGCCTCCACCGGCGGCCAGCTGATGCCGCCCGTGATGGGCGCCGCCGCGTTCCTGATGGCGGAGTTCCTGGAGACCTCCTACGGCGCGATCATCGTCGCCGCCATCATCCCGGCGATGCTCTACTACTTCGCGGTGTTCGCCCAGGTCGACCTGGTGGCGGCGCGCGAGCGCATCGTCGCGGTCGCCGCCGACATCCCGCGCGCGCGCGACGTGATGAAGGACGGGTGGCACTTCGTGCTGCCCTTCGTCGTCCTGCTGTACCTCCTGTTCGAGGAGAACATGGACGCCGAGAAGGCGGCGATCTACGCCTGTGCCACCATCGCGGTGCTCGGCTTCCTGATCAGCTACCGCGGCCACCGGCTGAACGTGCGTACCCTGCTCGCCTGCTTCGTCGAGGCCGGAATCGCCACCGTCGAGCTCGCGCTCCTGATGGCGGCCGCCGGCTTCGTCATCGGCATCCTGAACGTCACCGGGCTCGGCTTCGCGCTGACCTTCTTCCTGGTGAAGCTCGGCGGCGGCAACCTGGCGCTGCTGTTGCTGATCGCCGCCATCGCCTGCATCATCCTCGGGATGGGGATGCCGACGTCGGGCGTCTACGTGCTGCTGGCCAGCCTGATCGCGCCGGCATTGTCGGAAGCCGGCATCGCGCCGATCGCCGCGCACATGTTCATCCTCTATTTCGGCATGATGTCGATGGTGACGCCGCCGGTGGCGCTCGCCGCCTTCACCGCGGCGGGGCTGAGCGGGGCGTCGCCAATGCAGACCGGCTGGATCGCGATGCGCATGGCGTGGACCGCCTACATCGTGCCGGTGCTGTTCGTGCTGTCGCCCTCGCTCTTGATGCGCGGCGAACCGGTGGAGGTCGCGATCGCGTGCATCACCGCGGTCGCCGGCGTCTACTACGTCTCGGTCGCGTTCGAAGGCTACTTCACGCGGCCGCTCGGGCCGGCGATGCGGCTCGCCTTCATCGTCGCCGGGCTCGCCGCGATCACGCCGGCGTCCACCATGCCCTACGGGGAGTGGGTGGACGTCGCCGGCGTCCTCCTCGGCGCCGCGATGCTGTGGCGGGAACGCAGCATTGCGCGCAGCGAGCGCCTGCGCCCGCCCGTGGCCGCAAAATAGCGGGCGACGGCTAAACCTAGGTTAGTGCAGCCGCCGCCGGCGGCGGCCACTCTCCCCGCGATGGCAGGCATCGACGGGAAGGCGCATGACCTACGCGCTGCTGCGCAAGGCCGAGTCCGGGATCGACGGCGCGTCGAACATGCCGGACTACGACGCGGCGCGTCGGTTCTTTGACTGGGCGCAGGCGCGCGCGGCGCTCGACGGCCTGCCCGGCGGCGGCCTCAACATCGCGCACGAGGCGATCGACCGACACGTCGCCGCGGGGCGCGGCGGACGCGAGGCGTGGCGCTGGATCGCGCGCGACGGGGCGGTGCGGCGCTTCACCTATGACGACGTGCGCCGGCAGACCAGCCGCTTCGCCAACGTCCTGGCCGGGCTCGGCGTCGCAAAGGGCGACCGCGTCTTCGCCCTGGCCGGCCGCATCCCCGCGCTTTACATCGCCGCGCTGGGGACGCTGCGGCACCGCGCCGTGTTCTCGCCGCTGTTCTCGGCCTTCGGGCCGGAGCCGATCCGCGCCCGCATGACCATCGGGGACGGCCGGGTGCTGGTGACCACCGAGGCGCTCTATCGCCGCAAGGTCGAGCCGATCCGCGGCGAGCTGCCCGGCCTCGCCCACGTCTTGCTGGTCGGCGAGGGCGATGCGCCGGTGTCGGTGCCGGGTTGCCACGATCTCAACGCGCTGATGGCCGCGGCGCCGGATGAACACGCGATCGGCCCGACCGATCCGGAGGACATGGCGCTGCTGCACTTCACCAGCGGCACCACGGGGCGGCCGAAGGGAGCGGTGCACGTGCACGCCGCGGTGATCGCCCACCACATGACCGGGCGGCTCGCGCTCGATTTCCGCGACGGCGACGTGTTCTGGTGCACGGCCGATCCCGGCTGGGTCACCGGCACCTCCTACGGCATCGTCGCGCCGCTGACCAGCGGCGTCACCGCGCTGATCGACGAAGGCGAGTTCGACGCCGAGCGGTGGTACCGCACCCTGCAGGACCAGCGGGTGACGGTGTGGTACACCGCGCCGACCGCCATCCGCATGATGATGAAGATGGGCGCCGACATCGTGCGCAAGTACGACCTGTCGGCGCTGCGCTTCATGGCGAGCGTGGGCGAGCCGCTGAACCCCGAGGCCGTGGTGTGGAGCCAGGACGCGTTCGGCCGCCCCTTCCACGACAATTGGTGGCAGACCGAGACCGGCGGCATCATGATCGCCAACTACGCGGCGATGGACATCAAGCCCGGCTCGATGGGCAAGCCGCTGCCCGGCATCGAGGCGGCGATCGTCGAGCGCGGCCCCGACGGCAGCCTGAGCGAAGTCGCCGAATCGGATCGCCAGGGCGAACTCGCGCTGCGGCCCGGCTGGCCGTCGATGTTCCGCGGCTATCTCGGCGAGGACGAGCGCTACCGCAAGTGCTTCGCCGGCGGCTGGTACCTGACCGGCGACCTCGCGAAGCGCGACGCCGACGGCTACTACTGGTTCGTCGGCCGCGCCGACGACGTGATCAAGTCGTCCGGCCACCTGATCGGCCCGTTCGAGGTCGAGAGCGCGCTGATGGAGCATCCCGCGGTCGCCGAGGCCGGCGTGATCGGCAAGCCTGACCCGGTGGCGGGCGAAGTGGTGAAGGCGTTCGTCGCGCTCAAGGCCGGGTACGAGCCCGGCGATGCGCTGCGCCGCGACCTGCTCGGCCACGCGCGCAAGCGGCTCGGCCCCGCGGTGGCGCCGAGGGAGATCGAGTTCCGGACCAACCTGCCCAAGACGCGCAGCGGCAAGATCATGCGCCGGCTGCTCAAGGCTCGCGAGCTGGGGCTGCCCGTGGGCGACCTCTCCACCCTGGAAAGCGACGAGAAATGACCGGCCGCGCCGACAAGCCGCATTTGTCGCGGGAATCGATGCTGCGGCTGCTGCGCAGCATGATCCTGATGCGCCGTTTCGAGGAGAAGTGCGCCGAGCTCTACATGCAGGAGAAGATCCGCGGCTTCCTGCACCTCTATGTCGGCGAGGAGGCGATCGCGGCCGGGCTGATGGCCGCGCTCGGCCCTGAGGACGCCGTGGTCTCGACCTACCGCGAGCACGGCCACGCGCTGGCGCGCGGCGTGCCGGCGACGGTCCTGATGGCGGAGATGTACGGCAAGCAGGAGGGCTGCAGCCGCGGCCGCGGCGGGTCGATGCACGTCTTTCACGCGCCGACGCGCTTCTACGGCGGCAACGCCATCGTCGGCGGCGGGCTACCGCTCGCCGTCGGCCTCGCGCTCGCCGACAAGATGGCGGGACGCGGCAACGTCACCCTGTGCCTGTTCGGCGAGGGTGCGGTCGCCGAGGGCGAGTTCCACGAATCGCTCAATCTCGCCGCGCTGTGGCAGCTGCCGGTGCTGTTCGCTTGCGAGAACAACCTCTATGCGATGGGCACCGCGCTGGCGCGCAGCGAATCGCAGACCGACATCCACGCCAAGGCGGCGAGCTACAACATCGTGTCCGAGGTCGTCGACGGCATGGACATAGTCGCGGTGCAGGCGGCCGCCTTCCGCGCCGCCGCGCACATCCGCGGCAGCGCCGGACCCTATTTCCTCGAATGCCGCACCTACCGCTTCCGCGCGCATTCCATGTTCGACGCCCAGCTCTACCGCGACAAGGCGGAGGTGGAGGCATGGACCCGGCGTGGCCCGATCGTCCGCTTCCGCGCCTGGCTCGAGGAGACCGGCGTGCTGCACCCCGCCGACCTGGAGCAGATCGAAGGCGAGGTCGCGGCCGAAGTCGAAGCGGCGGTGCGCTTCGCCGAGGCCGGCACGTGGGAGCAGCTCGCCGACCTCGCCCGCTACGTCACCATGGACGCGGTGCCGCAATGAGCCGCATCACTTACCGCGACGCCGTGCGCGAAGCCATCCGCGACGCGCTGAAGCGCGAGCCGCGCGCCTTCCTGATGGGCGAGGACGTCGGCCGCTACGGCGGCTGCTATGCGGTCACCAAGGGGCTGCTCGACGCGTTCGGGCCGGAGCGCATCCGCGACACGCCGCTGTCGGAATCCGCCTTCGTCGGCGCCGGCATCGGCGCGGCGATGGCCGGCATGCGCCCGATCGTCGAGATCATGACGGTCAACTTCTCCCTCCTCGCGCTCGACCAGATCGTCAATAACGCAGCGACCATCCCGCACATGTCGGGCGGCCAGATCGCGGTCCCGCTGGTCATCCGCATGGCGACCGGCGCCGGCCGCCAGCTCGCCGCGCAGCATTCGCACAGCCTGGAGGGCTGGTACGCGCACATCCCCGGCATCCGCGTCGTCGCGCCGGCGACCCACGCGGACGCGCGCGGCATGCTGTGGACCGCGCTGCGCGACCCGAACCCGGTGCTGATCTTCGAGCACGTCATGCTCTACAACCGCGAGGACGAGCTGCCGGACGACGCCGGCCCGGTGGACATCGACCGCGCCGCGGTGCGGCGGCCGGGGCGCGACGTGACCCTGATCACCTATGGCGGCTCGCTGTTCAAGACGTTGGCCGCCGCCGATCTCCTGGCGGGCGAAGGCATCGAGGCCGAGGTGATCGACCTGCGCACGCTGCGCCCGCTCGACGGCACGGCGATCCTGGAGTCGGTCGCGCGCACGCACCGCGCGGTCATCGTCGACGAAGGCTGGCGCAGCGGCAGCATCTCCGCGGAAATCGCGGCACGCATCGCCGAGGAGGCCTTCTACGACCTCGACGCGCCGGTCGCGCGCGTCTGCACCGCCGAGGTGCCGATCCCCTACCCCAAGCACCTGGAGGATGCGGCGCTGCCGCAGCCGGAAGGCATCGCCGCAGCCGCCCGCGCGCTGCTGGGCCGGCGATGACGCCGTTCCGCATGCCCTCGCTCGGCGCCGACATGGAGGCCGGCACCCTGGTCGAATGGCTCAAGAAGCCCGGCGACCCGGTGCGCCGCGGCGACATCATCGCGGTCGTCGAGACCCAGAAGGGCGCGATCGAGATCGAGATATTCGAGGCTGGCGTCCTCGATGCCGTGCTGGTCCAGCCAGGCCAGAAGGTGCCGGTCGGGACGGTGCTGGCCGCCATCCGCGGCGCGGACGAACCGGCGGGCGCCGCCCTGCCGGCCACCGTGCCGCCGCCGCCGGTCACGCCGATCCAGCCCGCGACGCCTGCGCCGCCGCCTGCCGTCGCGCCAGCGCCGTCCGTGAGCGGTGCCCGCCTGCGCATCTCCCCGGCTGCCGCGGCGCGCGCGGCGGCGCTGGGCATCGATCCGCGCGGCCTCGCCGGCAGCGGGCCGGGCGGCGCGATCGGACTCGCCGACGTCGAGGCGGCGGCGCGGCCGGCTGCCGCCGCCCCGCCGCCGACCGCCGCGACTCCGGCCGAAGCGATGCGCAAGGCGATTGCCGTCGCCATGTCACGCTCGAAGCGCGAGATCCCGCACTACTACCTGACGACGACGATCGACATGGAACCGGCGCTGACATGGATGGAGATGACGAACGCCGAGCGCCCGGTGACCGCGCGCCTGCTCTACGGCGCGCTGCTGCTGAAGGCCGCCGCGCGGGCGCTGCGCGAGGTGCCGGAGCTCAACGGCTTCTGGCGCGACGGCCGGCCGATGCAGGCCGAGCGCGTCAACGTCGGCTGGGCGGTGGCGATGCGCGGCGGCGGGCTGATCGCGCCGGCGATCCGCGACGCCGATGCGCGCCCGCTCGACGACCTGATGGCGGCGCTGCGCGACCTCGTGAAGCGGGTGCGCGGCGGCGGGCTGCGCAGCTCCGAGCTCGGCGAGGCGACGGTCACCGCCTCCAGCCTGGGCGACCAGGGCGTCGAGGCCATCCTCGGCGTGATCTATCCGCCGCAGGTGGCGCTGATCGGCTTCGGGCGCATCGTCGAGCGGCCGTGGGCGGTCGGCGGCGACATCAAGGCGCGGCGGGTGATGACGGCGAGCCTGTCGGCCGATCATCGCGCGAGCGACGGCCATCGCGGCGCGCTGTTCCTGCTGGCGCTCGACCGCCTGCTGCAGAAGCCGGAGGCGCTGTGAGCCCGGACGACATCCGCGCCGCGATCTTCACCGCGCTGGCCGACATCGCGCCGGAAGCCGATCCGGCGTCGGTGCGCGGCGGCGAGGACTTCCGGTTCGCGCTCGACCTCGACTCGATGGATTTTCTCAACCTGGTGATCGCGCTGCACGAACGGCTGGGCGTCGACATTCCCGAGGCCGACTATCCGCAGCTCGCCACGTTCGACGGCGCGGTCGCCTATCTCGGCGCGAAGGTCCGATGACCGGCGACGACGCGCGCGTGCGCCAGGCGATGCAGCCGCTCGAGGAAGCGATGCGCCGCCACGCGCGCTACCGCGGCAAGATGCAGATGGCGCCGAAGGTGCCGGTCGCCGGGCTCGACGACTTCGCGGTGTGGTACACGCCGGGCGTCGCCGCGCCCTGCCTGGCGATCCGCGACCGGCCGGAGGCGGCCTATGACCTCACCAACAAGGGCAACACCATCGCCATCGTGTCGGACGGCACGCGCGTCCTCGGGCTCGGCGACATCGGCCCGCTCGCCGGGCTGCCGGTCATGGAAGGCAAGGCGCTGCTGTTCAAGGTGCTGGGCGGCGTCGATGCGGTGCCGCTGTGCCTCGACTGCCGCGACCCGGACGCGCTGGTGCGAACCGTGCGCGCGCTGGCGCCGTCGTTCGGCGCGATCAACCTGGAGGACATCGCGCAGCCGAAATGCTTCCGCGTGCTCGACGCGCTGCGCGGGTCGCTCGACATCCCGGTGTGGCACGACGACCAGCAGGGCACCGCGACCGTGCTGCTGGCCGGCCTGACGACGGCGCTGGCCGCGGTCGGCAAGGAGCTTGCCGCCGCGCGCATCGCGATGGTCGGCATGGGCGCGGCCAACGTCGCGGCCTATCGCCTGCTGACGGCGTGCGGCGCCGATCCAGGGCGCATCGTCGCCTGCGACAGCGTCGGCACGCTGCACCCCGGCCGCAGCGACATCGCCGCCCGGCGCGATGCGTACGCCGCGAAGTGGCGCGTGTGCACCGAGAGCAACCGCGACGGCGTCAAGGGCGGCATCGACGCCGCGCTCGCCGGCGCCGACGTCTGCATTGCCTTCGCAAAGTCGGGCCCGGGCGTGATCGATCCCGCCTGGGTGCGCGCGATGGCGCCGGACGCGATCGTGTTCGCCTGCGCCAATCCAAACCCCGAGATCTGGCCGTGGGAAGCGGCTGCCGCCGGCGCCCGCATCGTCGGCACCGGCCGGTCCGACTTCCCCAACCAGATCAACAACGCGCTCGCCTTCCCCGGCATCTTCCGCGGCGTGCTCGACGTGCGCGCCCGCACGATCACCGACGGCATGGCGATCGCCGCGGCGCGCGCCATCGCCGCCCGCGCCGCCGAACGCGGCGAAATCCTGCCGCCGCTGGACGATGCCGAGGTCGCGATACGCGTTGCCGTCGCGACCGGGATTCAGGCGCAGCGCGAAGGCGTTGCGCGAGTTTCGCTTTCCGACGCGGAAGTGGCCGCCCGCGCGACGGCGGCCATCGCCGAAGCGCGCCGCCTGTGCGCCTTGGCCGCGCCGGGCTGACTCAGGTCGGCTTGCGCCAGGAGCGGTCGAAGCCGAGAGAGTCGCGGGTCTGGCCGCACAGCTCGGCGGCGGTCGCCGCCAGCACCTGCGCCGCATGGACGAGGCGCGGCACCGGCACCTCGTTATAAAAGCGGCTGTGCTGGCTGGGGCCATAGTTGAAGCACGGCACGCCGCGGCTCCACAGATGGCCGGAGTCGGCGCCGGCGTGCGAGCCGGGGACGTGCATGCCGACCTGCGGGGGCGCGCCGACGACCGCGGCATGGTGGCGCGCGACGACGCCGACCAGCGGATGGTCCTTCGGCAGCTCCAACGGCGGCATGTAGAGCGCCATCGCCCGCCACGGCGCGCGGTAGGCGGCGGGCGGCGGCTCGATCTCGTAGCGGAAGTCGGGATCCTCGGCCGCGAGGCCGTCGAGGCAGCGGCGCAAATCGGCCAGCACGCCGTCGGCCGTCATGCCGGGGTGCAGCCGCACGTCGACCGCGAGCGTGCAGCAGTCCGGCACGAAAGCCGGCCGCCACAAATGGTGGTCGCGGGTCAGCCCGCCCCGGATCGAGCCGACCTGGAGCCGCGGCAGGCCAGGCAGCTCCGGGTGCGGCGTGTGGGTGAGTGCGAGGCCGTGCAGCGCCCGCATCGCCTTCAACGCCTTCTCGACGGCGTTGACCGACTTGCGTGCGTGCATCTGGCCGATCCACACCGCGGCGCCGTGGACCGTGACGAGCAGCTCCAGCACGCCGGCATGCATCGTGCGGATCTGCAGCCCGGTCGGCTCCGGCACGATGGCGAGGTCGGGCAGCTTCCCGCGGTCGAGCAAATGCGTTGTGCCGATCCCGCCCTGCAATTCACCGACCACGCAGGCCACGACGATGTCGCCGCGCAGCCGCACGCCGGCGCGGCGCACCGCGGCGGCGGCCAGGATCATCGCCGCGTCGCCCGCCTTCATGTTGCCGACGCCGACGCCGTAGAGCGTGTCGCCCTCCACCGCCGACCGCCACAGCGGCCGGTCGTAGCCGCTGGGGATCGGGTCGATGTCGAGATGGCCGTTGAACATCAGGCTCGGCCCGCTGCCGTCGCCGCGCAGGACGCCGATCGCGTTGGGGCGGCCCGGCTCCACCTCCTGCAATGTCACTTCGTCGAAGCCGAGCGCGCGCATCCGCTCGGCCACGAACGAAGCGGCGTCCGCTTCGCCGCCGGAGAAGCTGGGGATGTCGGCGAGGCCGGCGGCGAGCGCCACCACCTCGTCCCGGTCGATGCGGTCGATGACGGACGCGGCGGCCGCCGTCACAGCACGAACTCCGCCGCGGCCAGCGCCAGCACCCGCGTCGCGAGCGCCAGCTTGTCTAGGTCGCATTCGTTGTAGAAACGGCTGTGATCGGACGGGCCGTAGTTCAGGCACTTGGTGCCGAACGCCGCGAGATGGCCGGAATCCGCGCCGGCATAGGAGCCGGGGATGAACACGCCGACCCCCGGCTCGGTCCCCGACAGGCGGCGATGCCAGTCGCGGCAGACCTGCGCGAGGCGGTGTCCGGGCGGCAGGTCGTTGGGCGGCATGAACAGGCCCATCGCCTGGAACGGCTTGCGGTAGGGCGCCGGCGGCAGGTCGATCTCGTAGCGGAAGTCCGGGTCGTTGACGGCCACCGCATCGAGCGCGGCGCGGAGGTCGGCGACGGTCGATTCGAGCGTCATGCCGGGGGCGAGCCGCACGTCGACCTCGATCGTGCAGTAGTCGGCGACCATCGCCGGCCGCCATACGACGTAGTCCGGCGTCAGCCCGCCGATGATGCCGCCGACCACCATCGCCGGCAGGCCGGGCAGGTCGGCGCGCGGCGTGTGGCGGAAGCGCACGCCGCCCAGCGCCTCGACGCCCTTCGCCGCCATCGCGATGGCATCGACGTGGTCCAGGATGTCGCGGTTGCCGATCCACGCCGTCCTGCCGCTGAAGTGGATCAGCAGCTCAAGCACGCCGGCATGGATGGTGCGCACATTGCACGCGGTCGGCTCCGGCACGATGGCGAGGTCGGGCACCAGCCCGCGCTCCAGCATGTGGCGCGTGCCGATGCCGCCCTGCAATTCGCCGACCACGCCGGCGACGATCACGTCGCCCTTCAGCGGGAGGCCGCTACGGCGCAGCGCCGTCGCCGCCATCACCATCGCGGCGTCGCCGGCCTTCATGTTGCCGACGCCGAGGCCGTAGAGCTTTCCGTCCGCCACGACGGGCCGCCAGTGCGGCGCCGCGTAGTCCGCCGGCAGCGGGTCGATGTCGAGGTGGCCGTTGAACATGAACGACGGGCCGCCGCCGTCGCCCTTCAGCACGGCGATGACGTTGGGGCGGCCCGGCTCGACGTCCTGCAGGCTCACCTCGTCGAAGCCGAGCTCGCGCAGCCGGCCGGCGAGGAAGCGCGCGCACGGCCCTTCCTCGCCGGAGAAGCTCGGGATGCGGGCGAGGTCGGCGCACAGCGCCGCCACCTCGCCGTCGTCGATCTCCTTCAGGATGCGCGCGTCGTCGATCGCACCCTCCCGTTCGTCAATGCGCGTCGAGGAACGCCGCAAGCGCCTTGTTGAACGCTTCCGGCCGCTCGATGTTGGAGATATGGCCGGCGCCGTCGATCACCACGTGCTGCGCGCCGGGGATCGCCTTCGCCGTCTCCGCCAGCACCTCCGGCGGCGCGCCCTTGTCGGCCGACCCGCCGATGACCAGGGTCGGCACCCGGATCTCGCCCAGCCGCTTGCCGAAGGCGAGCCGCTTCAGCGCCTCGCAGCAGCCCTCGTGCCCCACCGGCGTCGCCGCGCGGACCATGTTGCGCACCTTGTCGAGCGACGGCGGGTTGGCGGCGCGCGTCTCCGGCGTGAACCAGCGCTCGATGGTCGGCTCGACCAGGCCTTCCATGCCCTTCGCGCGGGCGGTGTCGATGCGGTACTGGAAATAGGCGGCGTAGTCGGGCGGCGCGTCGGGACGCGAGTCGCAGGCGACCAGCGAGCGCAGCCGGCTGCCATGGTCCTGCGCCAGGCCGTAGCCCATCATGCCGCCGATGGAAAGGCCGACCCAGTGCGTCTTCTCGATCCCGAAATGGTCGAGCAGCGCGATCGCGTCCTTCATCAGCATGTCGAACGAGTACGGCCCCGGCACCGCGTCGGACTGGCCGTGGCCGCGCTGGTCGTAGCGCAGGATGCGGTAGCGGTCGCGCAGCGCCGCGACCTGGCCGTCCCACAAGGACAGGTTGTTGGCGAGCGCGTGGCTGAAGGTGACCCAGGGCGCCCCCTCCTTGCCCTCCACCTCGCAGTTGAGCGCGAAATTCCCGATCTTCACTTTCATGGCGACTGGTCTCTGCCTCGGCTGTGATGGGCCGTTATACCAACCCCGGGCGGCCCCGGCTTCGGCAATTTCGCCCGCCTGCGCCCGCGACATTCCAAGGAAAGCGATGCGCCTCAGGGCTTCCACTGCTGCATAGGGGCGGGTTTCAAACCCGCCCGCGGCGCACGAACCAGCCCCCGCGTCGAACGGCAAAAACAGAAAACAGGGCGGGTTTGAAACCCGCCCCTACCGAGCGTCCGACTCCGGCGCGGACGGGTCATCGACAGGGACCGGCGGTGTCACAGCGCGATCTTCGCCTTGGCCAGGAAGTCGAGAAGGAGCGCCCGGCAGGCCTCGGGCTTCTGGATCTGCATCAGGTGGCCGGTGCCCGGGACAGTGTCGTAGTCGAAGCCGTTCTCGCGGCCGAGCGCGCGGTTGGCGAAGGCCGGCGCCGGCGCGCCCTCCGCATCGGGATCGGCGCCGACGAGCTTGACCGGGCCGCCGAACGCATCGGCGCGCGGCCACAGGTTGAGGCTCAGCGCGGCGGTATAGATCGCCGATTCCAGCGCCGGCGGGCAGGTCAGCGCCCAGTCGCCGCGGCTCTCGTCGCGGCGCAGCACGGCACGCGCCATCAGCCCGTGCGCGCCGTCAACCCATGTCCGGTGCGCGCGCGCCTTCAGGTATTCGGCCGCGAGCTCCGACGGGTCGGCGAAGCGGTCGCGCCGCTTCGCCGCCCAGTCCGCCAGCAGGCGCTCGAACGCCTCCATGACCGGGTAGACCGGATGGTCGGTCGGCGGCACGTTGGGCGGATCGAACAGCGCCAGCGCGTCCCAGCGCCAACCGATCTCGATCGCGTGCTTCATCGCCGCACGCGCCGACATCGAATGGAACACGCCGACCGTGGTCTTGCGACCGAGCCGCGCGTCGATGGCGCGGCAGACGGTCTCGATGTCGCGCGCCATCTGGGCGTAGTGGTGGCGCGCGGGATCCGACAGCGGGTTGCGCCCGTGGTTGCGGAAGTCGAACACGACGAGGTCGGCGCGCGCGGCGAGCGGCCCCCAGAACGGCAGGTAGCCGTCGACGGCGAAGCCGTTGCCGTGGCTGACGAACAGACGCACCGGCGCATCCGGCCGTCCGTGGCGGCGCACGCGCACCGTCGCGCCGTCATCCATCGCGACGTCAAAGGCCTCGACCGGCTCGGGAACCATCCACGTCATGACGCATCCGCCTCCGTCATCCGGCGCCCTTCGCTCGGCGCGCCGCCGCGACCTCCAGCACCGCCTTCACCATGCCGACATAGCCGGTGCAGCGGCACAGATGGCCGCTCAGCATGTCGCGCACCTCCTCCTCGTCCGGGTCCGGCCGCCGCTCGAGGAAATCCGACACCGACATCAGGATGCCCGGCGTGCAGTAGCCGCACTGCAGGGCATGATGGCGGCGGAACGCCTGCTGCAGGTCGTTGAGCGTGCCGTCCGGCGCGGCGAGCCCTTCGGCGGTGTCGACGCGCCGCCCGTCCGCCTGGACCGCAAGCGTCAGGCACGCGCGCACCGCCCGCCCGTCGAGCCGCACGGTGCAGGCGCCGCACACGCCATGCTCGCACCCCACATGCACGCCGAACAGGCCGAGTTCCTGGCGCAGGAAATCGCTCAGCAGCATCCGCGGCTCGGCGAGGCCGGTGACGGTGCGCCCATCGACCACCAGGGTCAGCGGATGCCGGGCATCGCGGTTCAATGTCGGCATGCCCGCGCCTCCTCGATCACGCGGCGGCCGAGGCGGCGCACCATCTCGCGGCGATAGCGCGCCGTCGCATGGGTGTCGTCGTGGCCGCCCAGCTCCCACGCGAAGGCGTTGAGCGCATCGTCGAGCGCGCTGCCGTCGAGATCGTCCCAGTCGCGCAAGGCAGGCCGGTCGGCCATGCCGCCGACGCCGAGCCGGACGCCGCCGGCGGTGGCCACCGCCGCGAGCGCGACGATGGCGAAGTCGCCGCGCCGCATCGCCACTTCAGCGAAGGCGAAACCCTCTCCAGCCCGGCGGAACGGGTAGCGCGCTGCAGCGACGATCTCGTCCGCGGCGCGCGCGGTGGAAAGCATGCCGGTCTGGAAGGCGTCGGCCGAAAGGGTGCGCTCCCCGCGGCGGCTGCGCAGCACCACCTCGCCGTTCAAGGTCGCGAGGCAGAGCGGCAGCTCCGAGCTGGGGTCGGCGTGGGCGAGCGAGCCGCAGACTGTGCCCTTGTTGCGCGTCTGGAAATGGCCGATATGCGGCATCGCCTGCGCCAGCAGCGGGATGCGCGACGACAGCTCGGGCCAGCCGAGCAGCTCGGACTGCGTCGTCGCTGCACCGATCTCCAGCCGGTCGCCGACCGCCTTGACGTAGGCGAGCGGCGCCACGCGCGACACGTCGACGAGGATGCGCGGCTCCACGAGACGCAGGTTGAGCATGGCGATCATCGACTGGCCGCCGGCCAGGATCTTCGCCTCCTCGCCGTGCTCGCCGAGCACGGCGATTGCCTCTTCCGCCGTCTCCGCGCGGAGATAGTCGAACGCCTTCGGCTTCATCGCGCTGCGGTCGCCGGACTACGCCCCGCCGACATAGGTCAGCTTGTCGCGGATCTTGAGCTCGATCAGGATGTTCTCCGGCGCCGATTCTTCGCACAGCAGCGACCGGTGCGCGATCCCCTTGGGGATCAGGATCATCTCGCCCTCGCGCAGGGTGACGGTCGCCATCTCGGTCTCCCAGCGCAGCGCTCCGCGAAAGCAGAAGATGATCTCGTTGTAATCGACGTTGCGATGCCAGAAGCCCATGTCCTCCTTGCTGCGCTTGGAGACGTCGATCTTGAGCGCGTCCGAATCGAACAGGCGCAGCGGCGAGCCGTCCGCCTTGTCGTAGTTCTCGGGCCGGAACTTCGGGTCGAGCACGCTGAGGTACTTGAACAGCTCCATCCCCGCGACCACGCCGAGATTCTGGATCGGCGAGGACTCGCGCTCGATGGTGACGTTGGTGCCCTCGATGGTGACGACTTCACGGCGCTTGCCGCTGCTCATGGACTGATTCCTTCTACGACCGACCGGCACGCGCGCCGATCGGAACGATCTTGGAGCCGCCGACCGCGCGCCGCCTTGATCCATGTTTATGCCGCATGCCTAACGCAGGCCGAGGCGGCGCATCAGCCGCCGCCACAGCGACGGCGCGGCGGCCGGCGGCGCGCCGCCGACCTGGCGTCCCAACCGCTCGAAGAACTGGCCGACGACGATGCGCGAGGCGCCTTCGAGCATGCGCCGGCCGACCGCCGCCACCTTGCCCGTGATCTCGACGGTGTAGTCGTAGGTGAGCCGCGTGCCGCCGGGGACGGACTCCAGCCGCACCCGGCCGCTGCCGCGCGAGGAGCCCAGCGGTCCGTCGAGCCCGCCGGCGATCCGGGCGGCGCGCGGCGGGTCCATGTCCGACAGCGCGACCTGCGCCTGGAAGCGGCCGCGCACCGGCCCCGCGCCCAGGCTGACCTCGGCCCGGTAGGCGTTGTCGCCGACCCGGTCCAGCGCATGGCAGCCGGGAATCACCGCGGCCAGTTTCTGCGGGTCGAGCAGCGTCGCCCACACCGCATCGGGCGGCGCCGGCACGAACGCCTCCCCCGTCCCGGTCAGCGCGCGGCCCCCGCCGGTGGCCACGGCGCGCGCCGACCCCGCCGGCCCGTGATCGGACTGCGCCGGCGGCGGCGGCTCGTCGCCGTGCAGCAGCGCGGCGAGCTTCACCTGGGTCAGCGGCAGCGCGAGGTCCTCGACACCGAGCGCGTCGGCGACGGCGTTGGCGAGGCAGACCGGCGTGGACATGCAGTTGCCTTCGCCAATCCCTTTCGCGCCGAGCGGCGTGAACGGCGACGGCGTCGACATGTGGAGGATCTCCGGCGCTGGCACGTCGCAGGTCGTCGGCAGCAGGTAGTCGGCGAACGTGCCGGAGTGGAAGCTGCCGTCCGGGCCGTAGACGAACTCCTCCAGCAGCGCCGCGCCGATGCCCTGACCGAAGGCGCCGAGCACCTGGCCCTCGGCGAGGAGCGGGTTCAGGAGCCGGCCGGCGTCATGCATGGTGACGTAGCGGTCGATGCGGACCCGGCCGGTGTCGCGGTCGACCTCGACGCCGCAGAAGTCGAACACGAAACCGTACGCGAGCGACGTGTTGATGTGGTCGTCGTCGTCGGGCGCGGCGAGCTCCGGCGGCGACCACGCCGCGGTCTCGCGGATCGCGCCGTCCATCCCGGCGGGCAGCCCGCCCGGCGACCAGTGCGCGCTGCCGGCCACGCGCGCGAAGCGCAGCGCGTTGTCCGGGTTACCGCGCGCGAAGACGCGGCCGCCGGCGAACTCGATCTCGTCCGGCGGCACGTTGAGCGACTGGCTGGCGATGCGCGCGACCTTGTCGCGCACCTTGCGCGCCGCCTGGTGCGCCGCCACCGCGGTGCCGGGCGAGAACCGGCAGGAATAGGTGCCGGCGGCGATCGACCACGGGTCCTTCAGCGTGTCGTGCTCAGTGCTGACGCGGATGTCGGCGGGCGCAAGGCCAAGCGCGTCGGCGACGATCTGCGCCAGCACCGTCGCGTGGCCCTGGCCCTGCGGCGTGGTGTCGGTTGAGACGACGACCGAGCCGAGCGGATCGACGCTCACCGTCGCCAGCGAGACGGCGCCGTCCTGCGCGCCGCGCCGCCGGCGCTCCTCGGCCGGCAGGATGGTGCTGACATAGCCCATGTTGGACATGCTGGGCTCCACCACCGCGGCGTAGCCGATGCCGTAGAGCCGGCCCGCCGCGCGCGCCTCGTCGCGGCGGCGGCGCAGGCCCGCGAGGTCACCGTCAGCCGCCGCACGGTCGAGCGCCGCGACGTAGTCGCCCGAGTCGTAGATGGCGCCGCCGGCGACGCGGCACGGGAAGCGGCCCGGCGGGATCAGGTTGAGGCGGATCAGCTCGAGCGGATCGCGGCCGAGCGCGACCGCGATCTTGTGCATCAGCCGTTCGAGCGCGAAGTAGACCTGCGGGCCGCCGAAGCCGCGCACCAGCCCGGCCGGCGTCTTGTTGGTCATCACCAGCCGGTTGCGGATCGCGAGGTGTGGGATGTCGTAGGCGCCGGTCATGGCGCCGTGCATGCGATAGAGCGGCCCCGGCATCGGCGAGCGCAGATAGGCGCCGTAGTCGTCGAGCTGGTCGTAGCGCAGCGCCGTGACCTTGCCCTCACGCGTGACGGCGGCCTCCAGCCGGATCTCGCGGTTGGGGCCGGACGTCGCCGCGGTCAGGTGCTCCAGGCGGTCCTCGACCCACTTCACCGGCCGGCCGGCGATGCGCGAGGCGACGCACATCAGGACGATATAGGGCAGCACCGCCTGCTTGGCGCCGAAGCTGCCGCCGGAGTTGGCCGGCGTGCGCAACCGGAGCCCGCTTTCCGGCACGCGCAGCGCGCGCGCCATCACCGGGTGGCCGGTGTACGGCCCCTGGAAGTTGCTCAGCACGTCGAACAGCGCCTCGTCGCGCCGCCATTCGGCGAGCACGACGAAGTTCTCCATCGGCGTCAGCGCGTTGCGCGGATAGCGGATGGTGATGTCGACGACATGGTCGGCGGCGGCGAACGCCGCCTCCGGGTCGCCGTAGCGGAAGCTGCGGTCGGAGACGAGGTTGCGGCCGGCCGCTTCGTGGACGAGCGGCGCGTCCGGCGCCGCCGCCTGGACCGGATCGACCACCGCCGGCAACGGGCGGTACGCGACTTCGATTTGCTCCGCCGCGTCTTCCGCCTTGTAGCGGTCGGCGGCGAGGACGACGGCCACCGCCTCGCCGACGAAGCGCACGCGGCCGACGGCGAGCCCCCATTCGTTCAGCGGCGCGCGCAGCACGATCATGAACGGGTCGGACAGCCGGCGCACGTCCTCGCCGGTGATGACGGCGGCGACGCCGGGCTGACGCAGCGCCGCCGTCACGTCGATGGAGGCGATCTCCGCATGCGGATGCGGCGACCGCAGGATGGCTGCATGCAGGGTGCCGGCGCGCACCGGGTGGTCATCGGCGAACGGCGCGCACGCCGCCAGCAGCGCGGCGTCCTCGACGCGCTCGACCGGCCGGCCGAGATGCGGTCCGTCCACCTGTTCGTCCACGATCGTCTGCGCCATCGACACCCCTGCCGTCCCGGCGGGTGCCGCAGCCGCGGCGTCCGCCGCCGCCAACACTAGCGGTCCGCGGCGCACCCGCAACGCGCCGTGCTGTCGCACCGTCGCGCCGCACCAACGGTCAGGGCCGCGACAGGCGGGCGCGCGTCAGGAGAATGTGCAGCGCGCCTGCGGCCAAATCGCGCAGCCGGCCGGCGCCGGCGCGATCGAGGTTCTTGCGCACCTCCCAGTAGGCCTCGCGCAGGACGGCGCCGTCGCGCAGCGCGTGCTTGCAGTAGAACGCCCCGCGTCCCCGGGCATAGATGCGGGCGAGCGCCGCGACTGCCGCGTCTGTGCGGCGGCCGTGGTCGTGGCGCACCCGGATCGCCGGGTCGAACAGTACCCCGAGGTCCCGGCGCAGCGCGCGATAGATGAAATCGACGTCGTCCGCGACGACGCCGGCGGTGCCGCCGACCGCCGGGTCGAACCCGCCGATCGACGCGACCGCCGTGCGGCGCACCGCCATGTTGCAGCCCATGATGAGGCCGAACACATCCGCCACCGAGCGGTAGCGCACGGCGCGGTCGAATGGGCGGATCGACACCGGCCGGTCCACCGGCGCGTAGAGGTCCACCCGTCCGCCGACCACCGCGACCCCGGGGTCGGCGGCGAAGGCCCTGAGGATGGCCGCCGGCCACTCCGGATCGACGAGGCAGTCGTCGTCGGTGAATGCCGCGATTTCGCCGCGCGCCGCGCGGATGCCGGCGTTGCGGGCGAACGAGAGGCCCTGCGCCGTCTCCACCACGTAGCGTACCGGCACCGGGCAGCCGCGGGCGAAGCCGGCCACCACCGCGGCCGTCGCGTCGCGCGAATTGTTGTCGACGACGACGATCTCCATGCCGCCGGGGCAGCCCGGCGCGGCGGCGGCAAGGGCATCGAGGCTGAGCGCCAGCTTGGCGCAGCGATCGAAGGTGCACACGATCGCGCTGAGTGCGACCGGGGCCGGCGGGTCGTCGGTGCTTGGCATCGATTTTGGTCTGCTGCGGCCCTTTGCGGAAAATACCTATGCGGCGATTAATGGAATTTAAGGGCCGCGGCGACAACGTCATCAATCCGAAGAATTCTCGATCTCGGCGCCATTGCCGTTGCTATCATAAGTTGCCGCCGCCGCGCCCTGAGTGGAATTGCCGCGACATGACGTATCGCCCCAAGCTGCTGTTTATCGGTGTATGCGCGGCCGAGCGCGACCTGGTGGTCGAATGGGCGCGCGCCGGCGTGATGCCGACGTTCCGCCGCCTCCTGGAAAAGGGGCTGGTCGGCAAGACGCAGAGCACCCCGGCCCTGTACGTCCAGTGCACGTGGCCGGGCTTCTACACCGGGACCACCCCGGCGCGGCAGGGCGTCCACTCGTGGGAGCAGATGACGCCCGGCACCTACGACTTCTACCGCGCCTATACGCCCGACTACGTCCAGACCCAGCCGTTCTGGGACCGGCTGAGCGCGGCAGGGAAGCGCTGCGCGGTGCTCGACGTGCCGCACAGCGGGCCGTCCGCCAGCATCAACGGCGTGCAGCTCGTCGAATGGGGCGCGCACGACGCCAACCATGGCTTCGCCACCTCGCCGCCGTCGCTCAAGGCCGAGATCGAGGCCCGCTTCGGCGTGCATCCGCAGCGCGGCCTGTGCGACGCCGACCGCACGCCCGAGCAGTTCGTCGAATTCCGCGACGGGCTGCTAAAGGGGATCGAGACCAAGCGCGACATCACCCGCCACTTCCTGGCGCAGGAGGACTGGGACTTCTTCGCCCAGGTGTTCACCGAAAGCCACTGCGTCGGCCACCAGTGCTGGCACCTGCACGACCCGCACCATCCGCGCCACCGGGCCGAGGACGTGGCGATTGCCGGCGATCCGGTGAAGGACGTCTACGTCGCGATCGACCGCGCCATCGGCGAGATCCTGGCCGAGGTCGACGAGCGCACCACCGTGGTCGTCATGACCAGCCACGGCATGAACAGCAAGTACGTGCCGCAGTTCATGCTGGCCGACATCCTGGTCCGGCTGGGCGTCGCGCAGAACAAGCGGCCCGCCGGCGGCGGTCCCGGCGCGCGCGCGGTCAAGCAGGCGATCGACCCGGTGCTCACCTGGGGCTGGCAGCGCATGCCGGAATTCGCGCAGTCCTGGCTCGACCCGCTGCGCCATCGCGCGCGCGACTGGGTCACGGTGCCGTCGCGCGACATGCCCAAGACGCTCGACCCGGCCGCCGGCAAGTGCTTCATCATCACCAACAACCACACCCACGGCGGCATCCGGGTCAACCTGATCGGCCGCGAGCCCGAGGGCAAGGTGCGGCCGGGCGCCGAGTACGAGGCGCTGCTGGACCAGCTCGGCCGCGACCTGATGGACATCGTCAACGTCGACACGGGCCGGCGCATCGTCAACAAGGTGATCCGCACCAGCGACCTCTACGACGGGCCGGCGACGGCGCACTTCCCCGACCTGCTGGTGGAGTGGACCTGCGCCGCCCCCGTCTCCTCCGTGCGGTCGGACAAGCTGGGGCGGCTGGACAAGCCCTATGTCTACTGCCGCACCGGCGAACACAACCCGGCGGGCATGATCATCGCCACCGGGCCCGGCATCGCCCCCGGCCGGCTCGACCGGCAGGTGTCGATCTTGGATCTGGCGCCGACGTTCTGCGCCGCGCTCGACGTGCCGGCCGACGGCTTCGACGGCGCGCCGATCCCCGAGATCGCCGGGCCGGTGCGCGCCGGCGCGGTCGTCGTCGCCGCCGAGTAAAGCGGCGCGGCCGGCGGTGGAAGCGGGCATCGACATCCCCGGCGCCGCGCCCGCGGCCGCCATCCCGGACGGCGCGGCCGAGGACGGCGTCGCGGCGGCGCTCCGGCGCGAAACCGCGATCGCGATGTTCGGCCCCGACAGCTGGGGCGACTACCCGCAGACCCGCCACCACGTCGCCGCCGCGCTGGCCGCACGCGGCTGGGCGGTGACCTACACCACCGGCCCCTACTTCATCTGGGACGTGCCGGAGCCGCGCTGGCTGCACGCGCGCTGGCGGACCCGCCGGGCGACCGCGCAGGGCGTGGCGATCAACTGGCCGGGCCGCACGCTGATGCGCTGGCCGCGCTTCGGCGCCTGGGACCGCCAGGTGCAGGACCGTTTCGCCGCCCGGCTGATCCGCGACGCCCGCTGGCGCGACGCGCGGCATCGCGTGGCCTACCTGTTCCGGCCGGAGTTCGCCGACTACCTCGATGCCCTCGGCGACTGCCGCGTCGTCTACCATGCCGACGACAGCTTCTCGAAGACATTCGGCTGGTCGCGCGAAGCGCAGCATGCCGAGGCGCGGCTGGTGGCGCGCGCCGACCTGATCGTCGCCACCACGGCCGGCGTGCGCCGCAACCTGCCCGGCGACGGGCCGGCGCGGGCGCGGCTGCTGCCGAACGGCGCCGACAGCGCGCTGTTCGCCGGCGGCGCCGACGCGCCATGCCCGCCCGACCTCGCCGCCATCGCGCGGCCGCGGCTCGGCTATTTCGGCTGGCTTAACGCCAAGATCGACTTCGCCCTGATCGCCGACGTGGCGGCGCGGCGGCCCGACTGGCATTGGGTGCTGGTCGGTCCCTCGGCCGACGCGGCGATCGCGGCCGACGCGCCGTCGCGCGCCGGCTGGGCGCGGCTCTCCGCGCAGCCCAACGTCCATGCGATCGGGCCGCGGCCCTATCGGCAGATGCCGGCCTACCAGGCGCACATGGACGTCAACACGCTGTGCTACCGCACCGATCCCGGCGGCTGGTGGGAAGACCTGTCGCCGCTGAAGCTCTACGAATACTTCGCGGTCGGCCGGCCGGTGATCGCCTGCGCTCTCGAGGCGCTGGAGCCGCTGCAATCGGTGCTGTCCGTCGCCGCCGGGACCGACGGGTGGATCGCCGCGATCGAGGACGCGCTCGCGCACGACACCACGGAGGCGGCGGCGCTGCGCCGCAGCCTTGCCGCCGCCAACGGCTGGTCCGCCGTCGCGGCGCGGCTGGAGCCGTGGCTGAGCGAGGCGATCGCCAGTGCCGCGACGCCGTAGGGCGCCTCAGCCGGCGGCGCGTTCGTGCCGTTCGGCAATCACGGCCAGCTCAGGAATCGCGACGCCCTCGAAGCCGTCGCCGGGCAGGCCGAGGCGGCGGCACAGAGTGGGCGCGAAGTCCTTCGCGCTCACCGGCGCGTTGCGGCGGCCGGGCGCGATACCGGGGCCGACGGCGAAGAAGATGCCCTCCTTGTTCACGTGGTCGCCGGTGCGGTGGCGCGGCCGGCGGTTGACGAGCGTGCCGAACAGCGGCGAGCGCACCCGCGCGATCGGCCCCGACTTGTTCCACTCCAGCAGCAAGTCGGGCAGCGCGTCGCGCCGCGGCCCGGCGTAGAGGTCGTCCACGACCAGCACGTCGTCGATCAGCGGCCGGCCGGTGTCGAGGTTCTCGATCGCCTTGAGGTCGGCGGCCAGGCGGTCGCGCAGCGCGCGGTAGGCTGCGCCGGGCAGCACCACGCCGTTGCGCTCGCGCCCGACGACGTTGAAGCGTATGCCGCCGGTCGCCTGGTTGGGCGTCAGCTCGAAGAACGCGCGCGCGCGCACGCGCGAGTCCTCGTTACGCACATAGGCCGCTTTCGCGAAGCGCCGGCGGTTTATAGCGTCGCGCACCGCACGCGGCACCACCGCACGCCAGACGCTGCGCAAGCGGTCGAGCCGGGTCGGCGGCGGCGGGCCGCGATAGGCGTCGTCGATCGCCTCCAAAATGTCGGTCAGGAAGTTGGACGCCGTGCGCTCCGTACCCATGCCGTGGCTGATGTGGACGAGCACCGTGTCGTCGTCGCGGACGGCGGCGAGCAGCCGCCCGACCGCAGCGTCGATGGCGACATGGACCGCCTGCACCGGATCGCCGACGGCGGCGGCGATCGCCGGGTCGTGGCGCTCGTGCGCCGGGTCGTGCAGGTGCCAGCACATGTGGCCGACGTCGTGCGGCTCGTGGAAGACGGTGATGAAGAGGTCGGCGTCCGCCTCGCGCAGCAGTCGCTCGCTGAACGCCGTCTTCGCCGCGATGCGCTGCAGCAGACGGTCGCGGAACACGGCAATCGCCGCTGCGGTGGACAGGTCAGCGTAGTTCGACGGACAGGGGTCCTCATGCACCAGCGGGTTGGTGCCGAACTCGGCCGCGATCGACGCGGCGAGCTCGGGCGGCGTCGTGATGAGACCTTGCGGCATCGTGCGGACGTGGGTGTACCAGTCCGCGACCTGGATGCCATTCAGGTCGGGTTCGTGGAAGGCGTAGGGATAGTCGATCATGCACACGCGGCGGCCTGCGGCGCCGGCGCGCTGCCACAGCGTCCGGCACGGAATCTCGGCGGGCGAAAGCTGAGTCCGTTGATACGTGTCCGTATCGAACTTGAACCAGGCGTCATACTGGCCATGCATCTCGGGACCGACGCCGGTCGCCCAGGTCGCCCATGCGCTGCCCGCCTCGAACCCCAGCGGGTTGACGATACGGCCCCAGGCGGCGCGGCGGCGCAGGCCGTCGAACGCCGGCATGAGGCCGGCGTCGGCGCTCCGGCCGATCAGGTCGAAATCGGCGCTGTCGAGCCCGATCACCACGCATCTGGCCGGGCGCATCCCTGGCTCCTCGCTGTCCGCCGGCATTGTCGCTTCGTTCATACTATGGCCGCACCGTCACCCGAGTGTTAAGGAAGCTGCGGGCATCCCTTCGCCCCCGCAACGAGGGTCCGGCCGCTGCCATGATCAGCGTCGTGATCGCCACCCGCAACCGCGCCGGCGCGCTATCGCGCTGCCTGGACGCGCTCGCGCGGCAGGCGGCGGACGGGCTCGCCTGGGAAGCGGTCGTCGTCGACAACGGTTCCACCGACGCCACGGCCGCCATGATCGACCGCTTCGCATCGGGCGGGGCGCTGCCGCTGCGGCGGGCGTTCGAGCCGCGGCCCGGGGTGTCCGCGGCGCGCAACCGCGGCATTGCGGCGGCGCGCCATCCGGTGCTGGCGTTCACCGACGACGACTGCCTGCCCGAACCGGGCTGGCTCGCCGCGATCGCCGTTGCCTTCGCGGCCGTCCCCGCGCCGGCGCTGGTCGGCGGGCGGGTCGACCTGCACGATGACGCCGACGTGCCGGTGGCCATCCGCCCGTTCGACATGCCAGCGGCGATCGACGGGTTCGACCGGGTGCGCTCGCACCTGATCGGCTGCAACTTCGTGGCGACGCGGCGGCTCTTCGACCGCATCGGCGGCTTCGACGAGACGCTGGGCCCCGGCACATGGTCGCGGGCGGGCGAGGACCTGGAGCTGTTCTGCCGCGCCGTTCACGCCGGCGCCCGCATCGTCTTCGACCCCGCGGTGCGGGTGCGCCACGCGCACGGCCGGCGCGACCCTGGCGACGTCGTCGGGCTCGGCCGCAGCTACACGCGCGGCTGCGGCGCCGTGCTCGGCGCGCGCATCCGCGCCGGCCAGACCACGCTGTGGCGCCCCGCCTACTGGGAGTTCCGCGGCCTGGTGGCCGGCGCGCTGCGGCCGGGACCGGACCTGCCGGCGCCGGCCGCGTGGCGCCGGGTTGCGGAATTCGGCGCCGCCTTCGCCGGCCGCCTGATCGGCGGTTGAACTCCCGCTCAGTTCCCGGCGGTCACTTCATCGCCTTGACGTCCGCAATCAGCTTCGCCCGGTCGAAGTCGTTGAACGCCGGCACAAGGTCGTTGGTGTAAAGCGTCGCGATCGGGATATCCCGCGTCTTGATCTTTCCCGACTCCAGGAGGACGTCGGCGAGCTCCTGCCAGGACTGCGCCTCGTAGGCGCCGATCTTCGGCGACATCGGGTCGGGGATCAGCGCCGGAAAGCGCGCCTCAAGCATGGCAACGTTCTTGGCGATGTTGTCCGCCTCGTCGCCGGTCGTCGGCTTCTGCTGCGGATAGTGCTTCCAGTGCAGCCTGACGCACGCCTCTTTGTTCGCCCAGCACGCGATCGAGCCCTTGGTGACCGCGCGGCCGAAACCGGCCAGCGCCTGGCGCTTCGCCTGCAGGTTGTCGACATGGGTCATGAAACCGTTGCCCAGGAGGTCGGCGTGCGCGGGCTTCAACGGCAGGCGGCGGATCGGAAAACCGGTGCCGCGCAGGATCTCGTGCATGATGTCGAACAGGAACAGCGCCTGGATCTCGTCGCTGCGGATGGCGCGAAACGCCGGGCCGCCGAAGCCGACGGGGATCAGCTCGAGATCCTGGCCTTCCTTCAGCCCCGCATCGTGCAGGATCGCCTGCAGCAGGGGAATGCTGCCGGATGAGAAGCTCTGGATGCCGACCTTCTTGCCTTTCAGGTCCGCCACCGTCTGGATCGGGCTCCTGGCGCCGACCACGATCTCCCACACCGACCGCGGCAGATGGTTGTAGAAGAACTTCACCGGTAGCGGATCGCGGCCGGGTTGGGCGCCGATCACGACGACGTCGGGATTAGGCCAGCCGATGTCGACGCTCTTGTTCGCGACCTGGGGGATCAGCTTGCCTGACCCTTCGATCTGCACCATCTCGACCTTGAGGCCCTCTTCCTTGAAGTAGCCGAGCTGGAACGCCGCCGACCACGGAGCGTAGGAGATCGACACCGGCGACGGGGTCGCAAAGACCAGCTTCTCCGCACCCGCCGGCGCCACGGCGGTGAGCAGCATCGCCGCGGCCGTCGCCGCCAGCGCCCAGCCGCGGGCGCCGGCGCGTTCGCTTCGAATCTTCATCGACGTGTTCTCCTCTTGCGATGCGGCCTGGCGTCTTCGTCAGCCCCGCCGGGGCGGCGTCGCCACGGCCGGCGAATCCGCCAGGCACAGGCGTCCGACCGCATCCTGCGATATCGCGCCGCCGGCATAGAGCTCGGTGACGGCGCGGCTAAAGCTCTGGAAGTCGACCTCGCGATAGCGGTGCGACAGCGCGGCGTAGTAGACCGGCTCGGCGGCGATCGCGTCGCGGATCTCGGCGGCGAGCTGGCGGTGGTCGCGCGGCCGGCCCGGCGCGGCGGGAACGCCGGGCGTCCCGCCTTCGACCAGCCGGTCGAGCGAGACCTCGCGCGCGTAAGGGTGGGTGATCCGCTCGTAGCGCTCGCCCGGCACGTTCTCCGGAATGGTCGCGTCGATGCCCATCTTGGCCGTCGTCGGGATACCGAGGCCGGGCGGGATGCTGGGGTCCAGCGGCTTCGAGCGCGCGCCGGAAACGATGACGACGTCGCGGTCGGCCTGCACCCGCGTGGCGATCGCCCACTCCACGTCGTTGCCGTCGAAGACGTCGATGTCGTCGTCCACGATCACGACGTGCTTCAGCGACCCGCCGGCGCCGGACAGCGCCGCCATGATCGCGTTCTTGCCGTCGCCCGCCTGCTTGCGGATGGCGATCACCGCATGGAAGAAGCACGAGGCGCCTGGCGTGACGTTGATCGCCGCGACGTCGATGTTCGCTTCCTTCAGCGCGCGGCGCAGCGCCGCCTCGCGGATCGGCGGCAGCAGCCAGATCACCTCCCACGGCATGTGCAGCGCGTAGTAGATCGGGTTGCGTCGCATCGAGATCGCCTTGATGCGGACTTCCGGGTTCCAGTGCAGCCCGCCCATCAGGCGCGTGAACTCGCCGAACCGTCCCTCCGGCTTGGTCCAGCCGATGGGCAGGATCTCTGCCTCCAGCACGATCTCGGCATCCGCGAGGCAGGGCACGTCGATCGTCTCGCACGCGGCCAGGCGCACGCCCTCGCCGCGCAGGCCGCCGGCGATCGCAAGCTCGGAGGTGCCGATCGGCGCAGCGAAGGTCGCCATCATGTTCTCGAACAGGTGGGTGCCGAGGCTGATCGAGATCGGCAGCGGCTTGCCGGCGCGGAACGCCTTCTCGGCGAAGCGGCGCAGGTTGTTGGGCGTGACGACGTCGATCCCGGTCAGGTTCGACTGCCGCACCAGGTAGCGATAGATGCCGGCGTTCAGCCCGTGCTCCTCGTCGCGCACGATGGTCAGGCCGGCCGTGATCATCGGCCCGCCGTCGTGGTCGGCGCACACCGGCGCCGGCAGCCGGCACAGGTCGACGTCTCCGCCGACCTTCACGACCTCGCGCGACGGCGCGTTGGAGACCATGACCGGCTCGATCGGGTTGGCGATGGCGTGCACCACCCGCCGCTCGATGTCGGCGTAGGCGCAGCCGTATCCGGCGGCGAGGTTCTCGCGGCTGTTGCTGATGCCGGCGACCACCGGCATGTCGTAGCCGGCGACGTCATGGAACATGACCGCCTTGCCGGTCTGGGCGATCAGCGCCGGCAAATAGCGGATGTCGACGGACTGGCGGACATCGACGAGGCGCCCGGCGTCGCGCAGCTTGTCCACCAGGGTACGGAAGGTCTCGTTCATGGCGATTCAGCGGACATGCCGCCCTGCGCTCCCTGCCAGAAGACGATCTTCCGGTGCAGAAACCGGATCAGCATGTTGCCTCCTACCCCGATCGCGGCCAGCGTGATCACTCCGGTCAGCATCAGTGCCGTGTTCAGGTCGACCGCGGCCGATTGCAGCATCGTGCCGATGCCCTGCTTCGACGCGACGAATTCCGCCACCACCGCGCCGATCAGGCCGAGCACGACGGCGATCTGCAGACCGGCGAAGATGGCGCCGGCGGCGCAAGGCAGCTTCACGTCGAAGAAGATGCGCCAGCGGCCGGCCGAGCACGCGCGCAGGGTATCGATCAGCTCGGGATCGGCCTGGCGCACGCCGACGAATGTGTTCACGAACACTGGGAAGAATGAGATCAGCGTCACCATCGCGACCTTGGATTCGATGCCGAAGCCGAACCAGACGATGATCAGCGGCGCCAGCGCCACCTTCGGCATCGACTGCAGCACGATGACGTAGGGATAGATGAAGCGCTCCACCGCGCGCGATTCACCGAGCACGCCACCGAGCAGCAGTCCGGCGGCGCAGCCGATGGTGTAGCCCATGATCGTCGATTTCAGCGTGAACCAGAGGTGCGGATAGATGAAGCCGTCGGTATAGGCCGCCACGGTGGTCTGCCACACCGCGGCCGGCGACGGCAGGATGTAGTCCGGCACGTCGAAGATATCGATGTAGCCGACCCACAGCGCCATCAGCGCCACGAACGTGATGGCGGGGTAGAGCACGTTGCGGACGGCATCCGGCATGGTGCTAGTCCCCGACCAGGACGCTGCGGAAATGGCCGCGCAGGTGGGCGCAGAAGCGCGCGAACCGCGCATCCGACATCGTGTCGAGGTCGCGCGGCCGCGGAATGTCGATCGCCATGTCTTCCACCACCTGGCCGGGCCGGCCCGACAGGACTACGACGCGATCGGCGAGGAACACCGCCTCCGGAATCGAGTGGGTAATGAACACCACCGACTTGCCGGTGCGCAGCCAGAGGTTCTGAAGCTCCATCGTCATGTGCTCGCGCGTCATCGCATCGAGCGCGGCAAACGGCTCGTCCATGAACAGGACGCCCGGATCGTGCACCAGCGCCCGCACCAGTCCGACCCGCTGCTGCATGCCGCCGGATAGCTCCTGCGGGTAGTTGTCGACGAAGCCGCGCAGGCCAACGCCCTCCAGCAGCTCGCGCGCGCGGGCGCGCGAAGCGGCCTTGTCGTGTCCGAGGGAATCCGCGGCGATGACGGCGTTGCCGAGCACGGTCTTCCAGGGCAGCAGATTGGCTTTCTGGAACACCACGCCGACGTCGGGCCGCGGCCGGACGACCGCCGTGCCGTGCAGCGTCAGCGATCCCGCGCTCGGCTGCATCAGCCCCGCGGCGACCTTCAGCAGGGTCGACTTGCCGCAGCCGGACGGGCCGAGGACGGCGACGAATTCGCCGGCGGCGACCGACAGCGTCAGGTCGCGCAGCGCCTCGATCGGACCGCGCTTGGTCCGGTAGGTGACGCCGAGCGCGCGGGCGTCGAGCACCGCGGGGGCATGGTCCGCCGCGGGGCCGGCAGCGGGATTGCGGGCCGGCAGCGTCATTCGGAATGCCGCTCGAAGACGACCGCCGCACCCATGGCGGCGCGCGACGGCACGACGAGGCGGCCATCGGTCTCGGCGAACGGCACCCCCTGCCGCTCGAGGAAGGCGCGCGTCCTCGCCGGATCCGCGACGCCGATCGAGACCGCGATGCATTGCGGCACGACGGCTTGGTCGAAGCCGGGCAGCACCGTGCCGAGCGCATCCGCGGCGATCAGCCGGAACTCGCCGCTCGCCATCGCGAAGCGGCGAAGCGCGCCGTCGCGTGTCGCGGCGATGCCGAGGATACGCTCGTAGCGCCGCGCCGCCTCATCGACGTCGGCCACCGAGACCAGGACGGCGTCCAGCGCGACTGCCCCGTTCGGATGATCCATGAGCTGCGGCTGCCACAGGTAGTCCGGCGTGTGGTGGGTCAGGATGTTCATCCTCGCCTCGGGCGTCTCGGCATCCTCCATCCGCAGCAGGCTGAACCTGCCGGTGCGCATGCCGTGCGGCGTCTCCAGCTCGCGCTCGAGCGCGGCGACGCCGGTGACCTTGACGCCCTGCCCCGTCATGCGCACGGCCATGGCGTCGAGATGCATCGACCCGAACGCGACGATGTGGATGCCGGCATAGCGCCGCAGCAGGGTCGGGAAGATCCCGCAGGGCATGGCGGGATCGACGATCGCCAGCAACTCCAGGTAACCGGAGCGGAACATCGCACAGCGGTTGCCGGTGCCCCACGGCACCGGCGCCTCGCCCGGGCGCAGCGCGCCAGCGTGGCGCGACAGCGTGCTGAGGCGAAAGCCCATCCGCTCGTAGGCGTCGAACAGGTCCGCCGGGCGATCGGATACCACCGCGACATGATCCAGCCAGCCGGCGGCATCCGCCCGTCCGCCACCTTCGGTCAGCCGGCCCGCGACCATGGCGTTCATGTCGGTGTCCCCCCGTTGGCCCGCGCCGCCGCTTCCTTGGTCAGCTTCGCGCGGTCGATCTTGTTGGCCCCGGTCAGCGGCAGGGCGGCCAGGAAGTGCACGCGCCGCGGATAGGCGTAGATCGGGCCGTTGGCGCGGGCGTAGGCCTGGAGGCCCGGTTCGTCGGCGTCCGCGCCCGCGTTGAGGACGACGAAGGCATGCGGCGCCTGGCCTTTCAGCTCGTCGGCCACCGGCACGACCACCGCCTGTGCGACGGCGGGATGGCGCTCCAGCACCGTCTCCACCTCGCTGGGAAAGACGTTCTCGCCGGAGCACACGAACATGTCGTCGTCGCGCCCGACGAAGTAGAAGAATCCGTCCGCATCGCGGCGCAGCACGTCGCCGGTGTCGAACCAGCCATCCCTGATCCGCGCCGCGGTCGCTTCCGGCATGCCGTGATAGCCGATCATGACTCCCGGGCTCTTGACCTGGAGAGTGCCCTCGTCGGGCGAGGCGCCGCCAACCAGGCGCACCGCGACCCCGTCCATCGGATAGCCGACCGAGTTGCGCGGGCGCGGCAGCCCGGCCGGATGCGGCCCGAACATGATCGGCCCGCCCTCGGTGATGCCGTAGTTGTTCTCGACCACCGCGTTGGGAAACGCCTCCAGAAGGCGGTCGAACAGTGCGTCAGACGCCGGCGCCGAGCCGAAGGCCACGCGCTGCACCGTCGATGTGGCCGCAGCAGACAGCGCCGCCGACTCGCGCAGCATCATCGCGAACATGGTCGGCACGCCGGTGAGCAAGGTCGCGCCGTAGCGGCCGATCGCGGCAACATAGGACGCCGGCTCGAACCGGCGCATCAGGACGGTGCGCCCGCCGGCAAACAGTCCCTGCTTGATCGCCTGCAGCGCGTTCTTGTGGAACAGGGGCGCCGCCACCATGGTGCAGGTGTCGGCGCCCATGCGGCGCATCCCCACCGCTGCGCTGGTCACCCAGACGATGCCCTGGTGCCCCAGCATCACGCCCTTGGGCTGGCCGGTGGAACCCGACGTGTAGGGCTGGATGGCGACGGTCGCCGGGTCCGGCTCGATCGCCGCGAACGGGCCGAAGTCCAGGAACGCGTCATACTCTTCGTCGAAATCGATCAGCAGCTGGTCCGCGCCGACGCGGTCCCTGCTGGTGCCGTCCACCACGACCGCCCGTGCCCCGGCCGCGGCCAGGATCCGAAGCACGGTCTCGTCGGGCAAGCGCAGGTTGACAGGCACCGGGACGACGCCCGCGCGCATCGCGCCAAACAGGAAGGCGACGAACTCCCACCGGTTGGCAGCCAGCACGCCGACACGGTCGCCCGCGCCCAGGCCGATGCGCACCAGCCCGCGCGCCACCGCGTCGCACACCGCATCAAGCCGCCGGAAGCCGATTTCCACGGGCGCATCGGGATCCGAGATGTCGACCAGCGCGACACGATCGTCGGCGACATGGCGGGCAAACAAATGGCCGGCATTGCGCGGCAATGAATCGGCGGCCGGCGCCGTCGCGCCGCCTCGATCATTCCCCCGCTGCACAGCGTCCTTCACCACGGGCCCGCCCACGTCCATCCGCTGAAATGTTACAGATATTTTTTTGACAAGTCAGTGGCCGATCCTGTAGTTCGTCAGGTGAGGTGTCAATAGCGAACATCGGCAGCGGGCGGCGCAGGGGAGCAACATCGGATGTCCATGCTGGACGCGTTCCGCGGCATTCACGGCGAGATGACCGAATGGCGCCACACGATCCACGCGTGGCCGGAGCTCGCGTTTGAGGAGCAGCGGACCTCGGACTTCGTCGCCGCAAAGCTCACCGAGTTCGGCATCGAGATCGACCGCGGGCTCGCCGGCACAGGTGTCGTCGGCACGATCCGTTGCGGCTCCGGCACCCGCACGATCGGGCTGCGCGCCGACCTCGACGCGCTGCCGATCGAGGAAGCCAACGACCTGCCCTATCGCAGCCAGCGTCCCGGACTGATGCATGCGTGCGGCCACGACGGCCATACGACGATGCTGCTGGGCGCGGCGAAATACCTGGCGAAGACGCGCAATTTCGACGGGACCGTTCACCTGATCTTCCAGCCGGCGGAGGAGAACGAGGGCGGCGCCCGCGTGATGATCGAGCAGGGGCTGTTCGACAGGTTCCCGGTCGAGGCCGTCTTCGGCATGCACAACAAGCCCGGCATCCCGGTCGGCAAGTTCGCCATTCTGTCGGGGCCGATGCTGGCGTCCTACGACATCTTCGAGATCGCGATCCACGGCACCGGCACCCATGCCGCGCTGCCGAATTCCGGAGTCGATGCGATCGTCGTGGCGGGGCAGGTGGTCGGCGCGCTGCAGACCCTGGTGCGATCCAACGTGCACCCTGTGGATTGCGCGGTCGTCAGCGTCACCCAAATCCACGGCGGCGATACCTGGAACGTGATCCCGGCGACCGTCGTGCTGCGCGGCACCGCGCGCTTCTACAAGAAGTCGGTGCAGGACGCGGTCGAAGCGGCGATGCGCCGGCTGGTCGACGGCGTCGTCGCCGGCTTCGGCGCGCGGGCGGAAATCCGCTACGAGCGGCGCTACCCGCCGCTGGTCAACCACCCGTCGGAGACCGAGATCGCCGCTACGGTCGCCGGCCAGGTCGCCGGATCGCAGAACGTGATGCGCGACATCCTGCCCGCAATGGCGGCCGAGGACTTCGCCTTCATGCTGGAGAAGGTGCCGGGGGCCTACATCAACGTCGGCAACGGCCCGGGCGAAGACGGCTGCTACCTGCACAACCCGCACTATAACTTCAACGACGATGCGCTGGTCTATGGCGCGGCGTATTGGGCCCAGCTCGTCGAAACCGTTCTCGCCGCCAGATAGGACCGCTCGCGTGAGATCGCCGCTCGTCC
>JBFWQM010000011.1:0-38679 GCA_050249455.1 Rhodospirillaceae bacterium
GGCGTCGTGTGCGTCAAGCGCGGCGACGCGGTGAAGCCGGTCGGGGTGCTGAACCACTGGGGCGTCGACGTCGCGACCCGCGACGAGGTCGATGCCGCGCGCGAGAAGGCGATCGAGCTGAAGGACGTCTACGGCATCCGCGAGGTGCACCAGGCGCGCGACCAGCACGGCGTCTACTCGTTCTACCTGCAGGACCTCGACGGCAACTGGTGGGAAATCCAGAACCTCCCCGAGGCCGAATATTACGACAAGCTGTTCGAGCGCGGCGACCAGGGCGCGCTGTAGCGCACCGTCGTTCCACGCGTCGGCGCTCCATCGGGGGTCCGCGACCGACGCGGCGGACCCCCGAACGTCATTCGCCGCCTAGCGGCGCGGCGTGACCGTCAGCGCCGGCGCCGGCCGACGCAGGTCGGCGGGCGTCTTGCCCGCCGGCGGGATCTCCACCCACCGGCGCTCGCCGGTCTCGCATTCCTGGACGGACAGGAAGTAGAGCGTCCCCGCCGCCGCCGGCAGCTGCAGCGCGACCTCGAACTGGTCGACATAGGCCGGCCGGGGCGACGCGATCGTCCAGGCGATTTCCTTGACGCGCTTCGACACGTTTTCGCCGCCTGCAGTCACCGGCTGGGCCAGGGCTTCCTCGACCACGTCAAGGCGCCAGCCCTGCTTGGCGGCCGGCTGGGCGACGTAAACGCCGTCGGGCATCGTGATCCGAAGCGCCTTGGTGCGCGATTCGCCGCAGCGTTCCTGCAGCACGAAGACCGCGACGTGGCGGCTGCCCGCTTCGGCGCTGTCCTCCTTCAGCAGGACGTGGGCGTCGGCTGCGGCGACGAATCCGACGGCAAGCGGTACTGCCGCAAGGACGGCCCGACGTTTCGCCGTGGCGCGCAACCCTCCACGATGTTCCGCGCCCATCACTGACCCGCCTTCAGCGCATCGGCCCCGGCCTGCGCGACCACGCCGTCCTGGTGCGATCGCACGCCGCTGACGCCGAGCGCGCCGATGACCTTGCCGTCGGTCATCAGCGGCAGTCCTCCCTCGATCGGGATCGCCTGTCCCTGGCGCAGGTATTGCAGCCGCCCTTCGATGACGCGGTCTTCGAGCGCCTTCGTCGACCGCTTGTAGGCGACGGCGGTCTTCGCCTTCTCGATGGCCAGCCCGATGCTGCCGGTCTGGGTGCCGTCGATGCGCTCGAAATAGACCAGCTCGCCGCCCGGATCGACGATGGCGACGGCGATCTGCCACTGGTTCTTCCTGGCTTCCTCGATCGCCTTCGAGGCCGCTCGCCGCGCCTGCTCGTTCGAGATCGGCGCGCCGTACAACGCCGAAGTCTGCGCCTGCGCCGCCGTGCCCGCCAAGAGCATCAAGGCGAGCGCACTGACTAGAACTTTCATTTTCCAGCTCCCTCGGAATGTTTTCCCGGGGTGATGGCGGACGGCCGCAGACCTGCGGCCGTCCGCCCCACCCACCCGTCGACCGCTGCCGCTCAGGCCGCCTGCGCCCGGCAGACCCTGTTGCGCATCGCCCCGACCGCCACCAGCCCGACCAGGATCACGCCGAAGCCCGCCGGCTCCCTGACCGGCGCAACCGACAGCGTGAGCGACAGGCCGTAGGGGCTCAGCAGACTGGGGTTGTCGGGGTCCTGCGCGGCATAGTCGGCGCCGCCGACGAAGATCGAGTAGTCGCCGGGGCCGAGCAGGAAGCTTCCTTTCACCAGGCCATCGGCGATGCCGTCGCCGACGACGCCGGGTGCCGCGCCGAAGTTGGCGGCGGTGCCGTCCACCGCATAGCCCATGAACGAGAACGTGCTGAGGTCGGCGAACGACATGCTCTCGTCGCTGCCGATCCGCCAATCGCCCAGCGCGACCCAAGAGCCTTCCTTGGGCTGGAAGCCGCCGAGCGATGCGAGATAGAGCTGGCTCTGCGTCGAGAAGTCGTGGTCGGCCGCCGCCGGCGCGACATGCGCCAGCCCGCCGTAGACGGAGAACCCGGGCAGCAGCCCGCCGACGGACGTGCCGGTCGCCGTCGGGTTGGCGGCGGCGGTGATGGTCACCCACGCCGCGTTGTCGAGGTGGAAGCGGAACGCGCGCGACCGGTGGCTGTCGCCGAAATCGGCATCGGTCGCGTCGGCCCACCCGTAGTTGCTGGTGATGGCCTGGTTGCTGATGGTATCGGTATCGGGCGCGAGCCCGGTGTAGCTCCCGAAGTCGCGGCCGCCATAGGAGATATGCGCGTGCGCGGGCATGCCGAGAGCCATCGCGATCCCGAGGATCGCGAACATGCGTGTCATCATGGTCCTTGAACCTTCTCGATTGATCGTTTGAAGACGAACGGCCGCGCCGCGGCGCGCGTGGCGCCGCGGTGCGACGACGATCAACCGAGAGCGGGCGGTGCGCGCGTTGGCGGTCGGAGGTGGCCGTGTCCGTGCGCCGCGGGCGCATGCGACGGCCCGAACCCGACAGGTTCAGACGCAGGGTCGGAGGTGACGATGGCCGGCGCTTCGGCCGGCAGCGCCGTTTGCGACGCGACAGCGATCTGGCAGAGCGGGCAAAGGTTGCCGTGACCGGCGCCGGATCCGCCTTCGCCCTCCGCCGAGTCGGACGGCGCGGCAGCGTAGCAGAATGCCCCGGCGTCGAACGGCGCAGCGATCGCGCCGAAGAACGCGACCGGCAGCGCGAGCTGCAGCGCGGCGGCGAGAAGGAAAAGCGCGAGAACCGGCAACGAACGGCGCCGCGCAGCGGATTGTCTTCGTGTCACGACGGACGGGAGTGTTGTCGCGAGCGGCAGCGGTTGTCAACGGAGTCGCGCGACAATCCCAGCGTGTCCGATCGTTCGCTATCGAAGGAGATGAAGCGCGTGCCCTGAAGCCTGTCATGGCTCGCGCGACCCGATCCCTGCGATCAAGTGTCCCGCGATGTCTGTGCCGCCGTCCGTTCGACCAGCGTCCGGAGGGCCGACCAGGTGTCGCCGGGGCTTTGCGCCAGCCGCAGCGCGGATGGCTGCGCCTGCGCCGAACTCCTCATAGAATTTCCGCGAAGCGACAAGGGTGGCGTCTCCTGAACCAGCGCTGTAGCCCACCGCGGCAGCGGCGGTCAGCGCAGCCGCATCGCGATGCCGGCCGCGCCGAGCGCGAACAGCATGCTGGCCAGGAACACCGCGCCGAAGCCGGCGGTCTCGGCAAGCAGCCCCAGCGCCGGGCTGGTGACGCCCAGCGATATGTCGAAGAAGGCGGTATAGGCACCCATGGCGAGGCCGCGGTTTTCCGGTGGCGCGCGCCGTATCGCCTCGACGCCGAAACCGGGATAGACCAGCGCATAGCCGCTGCCGGTGAGCACGACGCCGAGCAGGGCGAGCGCGGACCACGGCGCCAGCCAGATCAACGCCTGTCCGATCGCGGCGACCGTCACGCAGACCAGCGCCACCCGCGCGCCGCCGACCCGGTCGGGGAGATGGCCCAGCACGACGCGCCCGCCGACGAAGGCGACACTGAGCGCGGTGAACGCCAGCCAGACCGGGCTCCAGCCTCGCTCGGCATAGAGCAGCGGGATGAACGTGCTGATCGCGCCGTAGCCGACGGCGCCCAGCGCCAGCCCGAGTCCCGGCACCCACACCGCGCCGGCGACCCGTCCGAACGACGCGCGGGCGCGCGGCGGCGGCGCCACGCGGCGCAGCGACGCGACCAGCGGCAGTGTGGCGACTGGCACCAGCATCGTCGCCAGCGCGATCGCCGTGAAGCCGTGGTTGTCATAGAGCGTGGTGCCGGCCGGCGCGCCGACCGCGAAGGCGGCGCTCAGCGACATCCCGACCCAGGCCATCACCTTGCCGGTGTTCTGCGGTCCGACGAGCAGCAGCCCCCAGGTCAGTGCGCCGGCGACGATGAAGCTCTGCGCGCCGCCGAGCAGCGCCCGGCCGAGCAGCAGGATCGAGACCGAGACGGTCGGCTCGGCGACGAACTGCAGCGACAGGAGATAGAGGAGGCCGGCCCCCGCCGCAGCCAGGAGGCCGATCACGACCGTGCGCTTGGCACCGCGGCTGTCGGCATGGTGGCCGGCCCACAGCCGCGAGACCAGCGCCGCCGCGAACTGGCTGCCGGCGACCAGGCCGACGACGAAGCTGCCGAGCCCGAGGCCCTGGTGGACGTGGAGCGGCAGGACCGGCATGGCGAGCCCGATCATCAGATAGGCGATGAAGACGGCCGCCAGGATCGGCAGCAGCGTCAGGAAGGCGCTGCGGGAACCCGGCCGCCCGGACTCGTCGACGTCGCGCGTTTTCATGGTGAGAAGAGCCCGGCGTGGCGTCTGGAGTGAAGCGATTCGCCGCCCCGGCACGCGGTCGCACGTCACGGATCGCGCGGCGGGGCCGCGCTGCCTTATACCGCCTTTACGCCCCCGTTCCGCGCGCGTTTACCGTTGCGGGGGAAACGTCGGCGCGACCGTCGCGCGACGCCGCCGGATCGGATCGGAGCCGGCAAAAGGTGTCGAAAAACCTTACATTGCGCCTGCCGGGCTGCGGTCGCGCGACATTAACCCTAGGAAATCGCTGGTGCCGGCGCGACGGCACGATTTTTGCACCGGCCCTGGAGGCGGCGATCATCCGCGATCCGGAGGGGAGTGTCGAATGGTAGCGTCTTGGTTCGGTCGCCTTGGTCGGACGCCATTCGCCGTGCCGGTCGCGGTACTCGCTGCCTCGCTCGCGGCCGACCGCGGCAACGCCGCGCCGATGCTGCTCGACCCGAACCTGCAGGTGCAGACCGTCGCGTCGGGCATCAACCAGCCGACGTCGATGGCGTTCATCGGCAGCAACGACTTCCTCGTCCTGGAAAAGGCGACCGGCCAGGTCAGGCGGGTGACGAACAGCGTGGTGCAGGCGGCGCCGGTGCTCGACCTTGCGGTCAACAACGCGTCCGAGCGCGGCCTGCTCGGCATCGCGCTGCAACCGGATTTCGCCTCGAGCGGCGGGGTCTATCTGTTCTGGACCGAAAGCTCGACCGGCACCGATTCCGGCGTGACGTCCGCGGTGCCGCTCCTGGGCAACCGCGTGGACCGGTTCACCTGGAACGGCACCAACCTGGTGTTCGACAGCAACGTCGCCAGGCTGCGCGCGGTGCAAGCCGACGCCGGCCAGAGCGAGCAGGCCAACCACAACGGCGGGCCCATCGCGTTCGGCCCGGACGGCAAGCTCTACGTCATGGTCGGCGACGTCGGCCGTCGCGGCCAGATGCAGAACCTGCCGAACGGACCCAGCGGCGGCGCCGACGACCAGTTCGGCGGCCCGCAGCCCGACAACGCTCATCTCACCGGCGTCGTCCTGCGGCTCAACCCGGACGGCAGCACGCCGGCCGACAACCCGTTCTTCGCCGCCGGCGCGGCAGTCGGCGGCGAGGTCGGGTCGAACATCCAGAAGGTCTACAGCTACGGCGTGCGCAACAGCTTCGGCCTGGCGTTCGATCCGGTGTCCGGGGCGTTGTGGGCCTCGGAAGACGGCGACGACTCATTCGACGAGATCAACCGCGTCACCGCCGGCAGCAACGGCGGCTGGGTCCAGATCGCCGGGCCGGTCGCCCGCGTCGCGGAGTACAAGTCGATCGAGACGACGGCGCCGGGCGGCCTGCAGCAAATCCGCTGGCCGGCAACCAACATCGCCGATGTGCCGGCCGACGCCCTTGCAGCGCTGTACGTGCTGCCTGGGAGCACCTACAGCGACCCCGAGTTCAGCTGGCGCTACCCGGTCTCGCCCGCCGGGATCGGCTTCCTCGATGGCGATGGGCTGGGCGCCGCTTACGCCGGCAACCTGTTCGTCGGCGCCGCAACGGCGTCGCTGGAGGGCGGCTATCTCTACCGCTTCGCGCTCGACGCCGCGCGGGAGGGCCTTGCGTTCACCGACGCGGCGCTCGCCGATCTCGTCGCAGACAACTTTTTCCGCAACGACGGCACCGAGAGCGAAAGCCTGCTTTTCGGCACCGGCTTTGGCGTCGGCACTTATGTGGTGACCGGCCCCGACGGCCGGCTCTACGTCGTCTCGCTGAGCAACGGCGAGATCTACGCGATCTCGGCGATCGCGACCGGCGGAACCGCGGTTTCCGCGCCGCCCGCCGCGATTCTGTTCGTCCTCGCGCTCGCCGGACTCTTTGCCTTGCGGCGGCGCGCGCCCGCTCGGATGGCACCCTAGATACCAGCGATCAGGGCCAGCAGCGCCGTCCAGGCATCGCCGTGGCGGCGGCGCAAGCGCACAGCGGTTCCGCGGGCCGCCGCGACGAGGCGATCGTCGGCGAGAAGGCCCGGCAGCGACTTGCGCATGCGCTCGGGCCGGGCGCTGGGGCTGAGAGCCACGGTGCCGGGCAGGCTTTGCAGCGCCCGCTTCGCGTTGAGCCTCTGCTCGAGCTGGCGCGGCACGAGCAATTGCGGCCGTCCGGCGAAGGCCGCCGCCTCGAGCGTCCCGACGCCGCCGTGGTGGATCACCAGCGTGCACCGCTCCAGGATCTCCTCCATCGGCGGCGGCCGGTCGTGGACGCGACAGCCCGCGCGTTCGAGCCGAGCGGCGAACGCCGGCGCCGCGCCGGGCAGGTGCGCCTCCATCGCAAGTCCGCCTTCGACCGCCGCCTCCAGGATCATCTTCGCCGCCGGCGTGTCGGTGCGCAGATAGGCAAAGGCGCGGCGGTCCGGCGGGGTCGGTGGACCTTCCGCCGGAACGGTCCATGGGCCCGCAGCCGGGATCGCGCGGTCAGCGGCGTAGATGTCGATCTCCGGCGCCACCGAAACCACTTGGCCCGCGCCGCGCATGATCGCGCCGAGACTGTCCGGGCGCGCCTTTCCGCGGCCGGCCTGCACCGCCTGCGCGTTGGCCAGCAGCGCCGCCGGCTCCCACACCGCCTGGGCGGAATCGCCCAGCGGCGGGAAACCGCCGTCCGCGGTCTCGGGCGGCGTCACGAATCCGTCGCCGATCGCGATGAGCGGCATGCGGCCGAAGGCGGCGAGCGAAAGCAGCGGCGAATAATCGGCGATCGCGACGTCGGGCCGGTGCTCGTCAAGCACCGCATCCCAGCCGCCGACCACGGCAGCCAGCGCGTCGCGGTCGGCGTAGCCGCAGACGCCCATCATGTCGGCAAAGGTGGCGGGGCGGAACGTCGCGGCGCCCCGGTACTGGCTGCGGTGCGCCGGCGTCGGCACCACCGCGATGTCGGCCGCGGCGTAGCGGTCGGCAAGGGCTGCGGTCTCCCGCGCCGCGACGATGGGCCGCCATCCGAGGTCGCGCAAACGGGTGGCGAGGCGGAGGAGGCGCGACGCATGGCCGAGCCCCTCGCCCATCTCCCACGCCAGCAGGACGCGGCGCGTCATGCGGTGATCGGTGCCTCCGGTTGCCGGACGGCGGAACCGCGCCGCCGTCCGGCCGCCAGATTAGGCGAATCCGAACACGGCGTCCGTCGCGGCGACCGCGATGCGTCCTTCCGCAGCGCCCCATAGCAGGTAGTGGGTCAGCGGGTCGATGCCGGACGCGGCGATATCCGGGTTGGCGGCAAGATAGGCCGAGACGTCGAACAGCGGCCCGGGATCGCGCCCTTCCTTGCTGCCGAAGCCGAGGTAGTGCTGCCATGCCGTCATGGCGCCGGAGGCGACGACGGCGGCGACGTCGGGGTTGGACTGCACGTACCAGGCCGGATCGAACAGCGCGTTGGGCGCCCGGCCTTCCGCCGCGCCGAACTGCGCGAAATGCGCCGCGCCGCTTGCCACCGCGCCGGCCTGCACCGCCGCGGCGACGTCCGGGTTGGCGGCGAGATAGGCGGCCTCGTCGACCAGGCCGGGCTGCATCTGCGGCGTCTGGACCAGCACGATGCGGTCGGAGAACACCAGTACCTCCACCCCGGTCAGCGTGTCGGTCACCGGCACCGCGTCCTCGGTCGTCGTCACGGTGACCGCGCCGCCGGGGCCGCGCACGATCGTGGCGTTGGCGGCGGCGACGGTGAAGCGCGCGGCGTCGATGCCGCCGTCGCCGGCGATGGTGTCGGCGCCCGCGCCGCCGGTCAGGAAGTCGTTGTCGGCGCCGCCGAACAGGCTGTCGTTGCCGGCGCCGCCGGAGATGACGTCGCGGCCGCCTGCAGAGCCGACGGTATCGTCGCCGGCGCCGCCGATCAGCGTGTCGTCGTCGGGACCGAGGAAGATGTATTGCTGGCTGTCGTCGCCGACGACGTACTGCGATCCCGCGCCGCCGGTGACGGTGGCGCTGCCGCGGATCGAGGCGAACTCGATGTCCTGGAGCTGCAGCGTGCTGCCGCTGGGCAGGCTGCGCGTATCGATCACGAATGCCTCGTAGTACGTCGACGATCCGCCCTGGCTGCCGGTGATCACGAGCGGCTGGGTCGAAGGCGTCGTAAGCGTCGTCGTCGGCACGATCGTCTGCACGATGACCTGCGACGTGGACGGCAGGCTGGACAGGAACGACTGTGCGGTTTGGGTCTGGAGCGTCTGCTCGCCCGTGTTGGCTGTCGTGACCGCCTGGATTCGCGCGATCAGGTCGTCGAGACTGCCGGAAGGGAGCACGGGCGAACCCGAGCCCGACGCCGTGAAGCCGGTCCCGGTCGGCAGGCTGACGGTCACCCCGGTGCCGCCGCCGCTCGGCGGCACGATCACGATGTCCGCCAGCCCGCCGTTCGGCGTCGACGGGTCCTCCGGCCGGCCGGGTCCGGTCGGCGCGACGGTGATGGTCTGCTGCGTGCCGCCGCCGGGTCCGGTCGTGGTGGACTGCGTCACCGGCACGCCGTCCTGCGTGTTGTTCGGCGCAGCCGGCGGGATGGCCGGCGGCGTGATCGAGACGGCGATCGTCGACGCCGCGCTGACGTTGTCGGCGCGGTCGGTCACGGTGACGGCGAAGCTGCCGCTGGATTCCGCGGCGGCGAGGATCTTGATGCTGTGAAGCAGCGTCGCGACGGTCGTCGGCGTCGCATTGCCGTTGAGCGTGACCACGAGGCTGTTGGTGCCCTGGCCGTCGGCGAACGTCACCGTGCCGACCGCGGTGCCGCCGACGAAGATCGTCTCGTAGGCCGCGACGATGCTATCGGCGACGCCGAGCGAAGTCCCGGCGACGGCGTTCGCGCCGTCGAGCACCAGGTTGCCGTTCAGGTTGCCCGACCGGGTCAGGGTCAGCACGCCGTTGTTGAAGTCGGCGCTGTCGGCGTCGGTGACGCCGGCATTGCCCGCGACGTCGAGCGCCGCGGTGAGCCCGACCGCGACGACGACGGAATCGCCGTCAAGGCTGGTGATGACCGGCGGCTGGCTGTCGGGGTTCGGCGCCAGCGCGATCGTCGTCTTCCCGCCGGCGAAGACGGCCTGGAAGATGCCGCTGGCCGCCGAGATCCCGGTCAGGGTCAGCGTCTTGCCGGTGTCCAGGAGGATCGTGCTGCTTGCCGCGGTGCCGTTCAGGGCAGACAGGTCGACGCTGTTGACGACGATGCTATCGCCCATGGCGAGGTCGGCGATCGTGTCGCCGTCGAGATCGCTCACCGAGCCGGCGAACGTGTCGTTGCCGCCCTCGCCGTAGAGCGTGTCGGCACCGGCGCCGCCGCTGATGGTGTCGACATCGTCGCCGCCGTAGATGACGTCTGCGCCGGCGTTGCCGCTGAGCGTGTCCGTGCCGGCGCCGCCGTAGATGGTGTCGTTGTCGTCCTGGCCCCAGATCCAGTCGTTGCCGGCCTCGCCGGAGAGCACGTCGTTGCCGGTGCCGCCGATCAGCGTGTCGTTGCCGTCGCCGCCCCAGATCGTGTCGTTGCCGGCGTCGCCGCTGATGCCGTCGTTGCCGCCCTCGCCGTAGATCAGGTCGTCGTCGGCGCCGGCATAGAGAAAGTCGTTGTCGTCGCCGCCGTAGATCGTGTCGTTGCCGGCGCCGCCATAGATCGTGTCGTTGTTGGACTGGCCGAACAGCAGGTCGGTTCCGCCGTCGCCGCTGATCGTATCGTTGCCGGCGCCGCCATAGACGGTATCGGCCAGCGCGCCGCCGCGGATGGAGTCCTTGCCGCTGCCGCCGGTGATATGGAAATGGCCGTCGGTCTCCGCAGCGCCCAACCAGGTGAGGGCCAGGGAGCTCGCCGAGGCGCTGACGGTCAGGATCTGGCCGGCGCCGACGGTGCTGTCGTGGGTGGTGATGTTCTGGACGCCGTCGGTGATCGTGATGGTCTCGAAGTTCGTCAGCGTCGTGGCGCCCAAGACGACCGTCTGCGCCGCGTTGATCAGGAGCGTGTCGGTGCCGGCGAGGCCGTCGATCACGTCGCCGGCGTTCAGCGACGAGGCGACGCCGGCCGTGACGGTGTCGTCACCCGTAGACAGGACGGGGGTCTCGTCCCCGGCGGTCAGCGTGTCGGTCGCCAGCAGGCCCCCGAACGCGGCCTGCGCCGATGCCGTGAAGGCGGTTTCGGCCGTGGCGCCGTGGCGCGACCGCAGCATCCAGCCGCCGCCGCGCGCCGCCGAGCCGACCGGCAGGGCGGAGGCGAAGACCGTTCCGCCGAGAGCCGTCTCCAGCGCGTCGATGAATGCCGCGCCGGGCGACTGCGCGGCGACCGAACAGCCGTAGAGGACCACCGCGGCATCCGGCGACAGGACGGCGGCGATCGCCGCCAGCGCCTGCGGCTGCGCCCGCAGCATGGCCGCATCGACCGTCTCTCCGGCCAGGAACAGCGCCCCCGGCGCGCCATGGCTCAGGACGTGCAGTGCGCCGATGTCGCGCCGGCCGGAAAGATGCCTGGCGATCTGGCCCAGGCCGTCGCCATAAGGAACAATCCGTAAGACTTCAATTTCGCGATCAAGATTCTGCAGCAAGTCCAACGCATCATGGACCGCACCGTCAACGATCAATACTTCTTTTGATAGAAAAACTGAAGTCATCGTGCCTGCACCTGTCCCAACGAATGCTCAGAATCCGATGGGCGCAACCTATTGGGTGCACGGTGAACAAAAGCTTAGGATTGATAGAATCGCGTCAAATTGCAGCGGCTTGCCGCCATGCGGACAGCGCCGCCACCGCCTCGGCGACGGCCCCCGGCCAGTCCCCCGGCATGCGCTGGCGGATCAGCCGCAGCAGCGGGTACCACGGCGTGTCGTCGCGACCGGCGATCCAGCGCCAGTCCGTCGGGGTGCTGAGCAGCGCGAGGCCGGGCCGGCCCGCCAGGCCGGCCATGTGCAGCACGGCGGTATCCGGCGCGATGACGAAGTCGCAGCTTCGCAGCGCCGCCAGCGTGTCGAGCACCGACGATCCCGCGGCCTCGATCGCGCCGCCGACGTCGTCGAGCCGGCCGGACAGGCCGAGCCCGGCGATCTCGTCGCGGCCCGGCCCGACCTGCAGCGCGACGAAGCGCAGCCCCGCCACGTCGAGGATCGGCCGCAGCGGCGCTAGTCCGGGCGAGCGCGCCGCGTCGTTGCCGTGTTCCGGATTGCCGCGCCAGCACAGCCCGACCACCGGCCGGTCGTCGTCGCCGCGCACCCGGGGCCGCCAGCGCGCCACCCGCTCCGCCTCGGCAAGGTTGTCGGGCCCCGGCGGCGGAACGTCCGCCGGCCGCATCACGCCGAGGCGCGCCGGCAGCGACATCAGGGGCACCCACGCCTGCGAACGCGGCAGGCGGCCGTCCCACGGCAGCACGTCGTCCGCCGGCATGAACCGGCGCACCGCCGGCAGCACCGCCGGCTTGCCGGCGAAGATCACGCGCCCGCCCGGGCCGACCGGGATGCGCGGCAGGAAGCGGAGGAACTGCAGCGTGTCGCCGAGCCCCTGCTCGTCGAGCACAAGCAGCGTGCCGGTCACCGTCGCGCCGTCCCAGCGCGGCTTCGACGGCTCCGGCGTCCTGAGCCGCAGGTGCGCGTGGCGATGGTCGAAATGCGGCCATGCCTCGCCGTAGCGGCCGAGCAGCAGCAGCACGTAGGCGTAGTCCCAGCGCAGCGCCGGCGTGTCGCCGCCCGCGAGCGCCTGGCGCAGGCAGTCGGCCGCCTCCTCGAGGCGGCCGGTCCGGCGCAGCAGGTTCCCCAGGCTGTTCAGCGCCCGCGGATGGCCGGGGCGGCGGGCCAGGATGGCGCGGAAATCGGCTTCGGCCCCGGCATCGTCGCCGCGTTCGCGCCGCGCGTTGCCGCGGTCGCCGCGCGCGTTCAGATCGTCGGGCGCCCGCGCCAGCACGTCGTCATAGATGCGCTCGGCCGCCGCCAGCCGGCCGGCGCGGTGCAGGGCGAGCCCCCAGCCGTAGTCCTCCTTCACCGCCGGCGGGGGCACCGGCGCACCCGCCGCCGCGCGGTCGACGGCCGCCAGCAGGCGTTCGACGTGGCGCGCCCACGTCCGCCCCTCCATGAAGCGGGCGGCGGCGCGGCCCTTCTCCGCCGCTTCGGCGCGGCGGGCGAACGCGCGCTCCATGACGGCCAGCAGCTCCTCGACGTCGCCCTCGCCCCAGTCCGCCATGCCGGCATCGCCGGTCAGCGCCGCCACGTCGGCCTGGCGCTTCAGCACGTAGGCGTGGTCGCCGACAAGGTCGAGATAGCCGGTGTTGCCGGCGACCGCCGTGGGCACGCCGCAAGCCAGCGCCGCCAGCGCGGCATGGTCCGGCGCGCCGGCGCCACGCGCCGGGAACAGCGCCAGGTCGCACTCGCGCAGCACGCCGGCCAGCGCCGCGCCGCCCGGCGCGCCGGCCTCGACCGCCGCATCGGCTGCGATGCCGTTGCGGGCGAGCCACGGCAGCAGCTGGACGACGCCGTCCACGACGTCCGGCGCGCCGTCGACGTGCGGCGAGGCGGCGAGGCGGCGCAGGTCCGCCGCGTCCCCGGCCGCCGCGGTCCAGCCGCACAGCAGCAGCGCCTCGGGATGGCGCTGGCGGAAGGCGCGGAACGCGGCGACCGCGATGTCGGCGCCGCCGCGATGGCCGGGCGCGCCGCCGCAGAACACGGCGAAGCGGCCCGGCAGCAGCCCGGCGCGCGGCGCCGGGTGGAACACGGCCGGGTCGATGCCGGGCGGGCAGGCGACGACGTTGGCGAGGCCGCGGTCGCGCAGCACCCGCGCGTTCCACGCCGACGCCGCCACGACCAGCGCCCAGTCGGCCGCGCGCCGCAGGTCCGCTGCCGCGAAGTCACTGTGGTGAAAGCCGGCCAGCCCGACGTCGGGGCTGCCCGGCGTGTCGTCGGGCGAGGCGCCGAACGCCAGCCGGTCGCCGAGCGGGTGCAGCACCGGAAACGGCAGCCGGCGGCCGCGATTGCGATCGAACGCGGCCCGGTTGGCGGCGTATTCCTCCAGCGCCGGCGCGATCAGGCGACCGCGCAGCGGATCGAGCGGCACGGGGCCGTCCACGCGCATCAGCGTCGGGCGCCGCCCCTGGCGCGCCAGCTCGACCGCGACCGCCAGCGTGTCGCCGCAGCCCGCGGCCAGCCCGACGGACCCGCCGAGCCCGATCCGCGCTATCGCCCTCGCGACGCCCCGGTCACGCGCCAAATCGACACCCTATCGCCAGGGGACCGGCCGGAAGGCCGCCCCGCGGTTCGTCGATCAGGTCGCCAGGAGCGCCACGCGCCGCGATCGAGCCAGAGGACAGGGGATCATCCGGCATTGGGTACCGATGGCAATGGCACCGGCGGGAAGTGGTGGGCCGTGAAGGATTCGAACCTTCGACCTAGTGATTAAGAGTCACCCGCTCTACCGACTGAGCTAACGGCCCTATGGAGAATTTCCGGAGGGGACCCCGGAACGATCGGTCGGGACTGAGGTCCCGCGAAAAAAGCATTTCGGGCGTCTAGGCCGCCGGTGGAGCACCAACTTCGCGACCGGCCGCGCTATCCGCCCAGGGGGCGCGGTATAGCAAACCGGGCCCGGCTTGTCGAGGACATGGGGCGGCGCCCGGCGCCGTCTAGTCGCCCTCGCCGTAGCGGCCGATCCGCAGCTCGCGGTGGACGTTGGCGCTCATCAGGAGGCCGAAGCCGAACATCACCGACAGCATCGCCGTGCCGCCATAGGAGATCAGCGGCAGCGGCACGCCGACCACCGGGATCAGCCCCATCACCATCGCGATGTTGATGAAGATGTAGAGGAAGAACGTCCCGGTGATGCCGATCGCGACCAGCCGGCCGAAATGGTTCTGGATGCGCAATGCGATGGCGAGCCCGCCGGCCAGCAGCAGCAGGAACAGGAACAGGAGCGTCAGGCCGCCGAACAGGCCGAGCTCCTCCGCCAGCATGGTGAAGATGAAGTCGGTCTGCTTCTCGGGCAGGAAGTTGAGGTGGCTCTGCGTCCCCTGCAGGAAGCCCTTGCCGGTGATGCCGCCGGAGCCCAGCGCGATCTTCGACTGCAGGATGTGGTAGCCGGCGCCGAGCGGTTCGGATTCGGGGTCGAGGAAGGTCCAGATCCGCTTCTTCTGGTAGTCGCGCAGATGGTCCCAGACCAGCGGCACCGCCGCCGCCGCGATGCCGATGACGACGGCGAACTTCCACAGCCTGACGCCGGCGACGAAGAACATGATCGCCCCGCCGAAGATCAGCATCATCGCGGTGCCCAGGTCGGGCTGTTTCAGCACCAGCACCGCCGGCACCCCCACCAGCAGCCCCGGCGCGACGAGGGTCAGCGGGCGGCCGATGTCCTCGGGGTTCAAGGCGTGGAAGTAGCGCGCCAGCGCCAGCACCAGCGAGATCTTCATCAGCTCCGACGGCTGCAGCTGGAAGAAGCCGAGGTTGATCCAGCGCTGCGCGCCCATGCCGACGATGCCGGCGAACTCCACGATCACCAGCAGCACCAGCGCCACAAAATAGAGGGCGTAGGCGTAGCGCATCCACAGCCGGATGTCGGTCACCGCCACGGCCAGCATCACCCCGAGCGCGACCGCAAAGCGAATCATGTGGCGGGCCGCCCACGGCTCCCAGCTGCCGTTGGCGCCGGAGTAGAGCATCGCGACGCCGACCCCGGCGATCATGGTCAGCAGGAAGACGATCGGCCAGCTCACCATGCCGATCTTGCGCCCGAGCGACATGCGTTCGGACGATCCGCCGGCGGAGAGCAGGCCCCCCGCCATCTCAGCGGCCCTGGTCGCGGCCGGCGACGGCGGCCAGCCGGTCCTCCGGCCGCGGCGGGCTGATGCCCCGGCTGGCAGGGTCCTTCTTCAGCGTCTCCAGCATGATGTCGCGCGCGATCGGCGCCGCCACCTTCGAGCCGCCGCCGCCGTGCTCCACCACCACCGCGATGGCATATTGCGGGGCATGCACCGGGGCGTAGGCGATGAACAGGGCGTGGTCGCGCTCCTGCCACGGCAGGTCCTCGTTCTTGATCACGCCGGTGGCGCGCTCGGCCTTGCTGATTCGGCGCACCTGCGAGGTGCCGGTCTTGCCGGCGAGCTCGCGTCCCGCCTCGGCGATGCGCGCGGCCCACGCGGTGCCGCCGCGGGTGTTGCTGACCGCGTTCATCCCGTCCATCACCACGCGCAGCGCCGCCTGCGGGACGCCCAGCGCGGCCGGCTCCGACGGCCCGCGCGCTGGCCGCCCGCCGTCGCGACGCGCCTCGGTGCGCGGACGCATCAGCCGCGGCACCACCGCCTTGCCGCCGTTCGCCAGGCGCGCCGTCATGACGGCGAGCTGCAGCGGGGTGGTGGTGATGTAGCCCTGGCCGATGCCCGCCACCAGGGTCTCGCCCTGCTGCCACTGCTCGCCGGTGACGCCGCGCTTCCAGTTGCGGTTGGGGATGATGCCGGCCTTCTCGCCCGGCAGATCGATGCCGAGCACCTTGCCCAGGCCGAAGCGGTTGGCCATCGCCTGGATCCGGTCGATGCCGACCCGGCGCGCCACCTCGTAGAAATAGACGTCGCACGACTGCTGCATCGCGGCGACCATGTCGAGCGCGCCGTGGCCGTGCTTCTTCCAGCAATGGAAGCGGGCGTTGCCGAGCTCGGTATAGCCGCGGCAGGCGATGCGCGCGGTCGGCGTGATCTGCCCGGCCTCCAGGCCGGCCAGCGCGACGATCGGCTTGAAGGTGGAGCCCGGCGCGTACTGGCCGGCGATCGTCTTGTTGATCAGGGGATGCAGCGGGTTGCGGATCAGCTCGCGCCACGCCGCCGCGGTCAGACCCTGGGCGAAGGCGTTGGGGTCGTAGCTCGGGGTCGACGCCAGCACCAGCACGTCGCCGTCGTAGATGTCCATCACCACGGCGCTGGCCGCCGTCTCCTCGCGCATGCGGGTCATGGCGAAGGACTGCAGCTCCATGTCGAGCGTCAGCGTGATGTCGGCGCCGGGCTGCCCTTCCTCGCGGTACAGCTCGCGGATCGGGCGGCCGACGGCGTTGACCTCCATCTGGCTGTTGCCGGCCTTGCCGCGCAGCGCGTCCTCCGCGGTCCGCTCGATGCCGTTCTTGCCGATGCGGAACCCCGGCAGCTCCAGCAGCGGGTCGCCGTCGAGCTCCTTCTCCGACGGCGCGGCGACATAGCCGAGGATGTGCGCGGCGTCGTTGCCGAACGGATACTCGCGGGTCTGGCCGACCTCGATGCGCACGCCCGGCAGGTCGGGCGCGTTCACCTCCACCCGCGCGACGTCGGTCCAGTCGAGGTTCTCGCGCACCGTGACCGGCATGAACCGGCGCACCCGCTTGACCTCGCGCATGATGCGCTGGCGGTCCGCCTCGCCCACCGGGATCATCTCGGCCAGCAGGTCGAGCGTGTAGTCGAGGTCGTCCGACCTTTCGGCGACCAGCATGACGCGGTAGTTCTCGCGGTTGATCGCCAGCGGCACGCCGTTGCGGTCGAAGATGCGCCCGCGCGGCGGCGGCAGCAGCCGCACGTTGATCCGGTTGTCTTCGGCGAGCAGTGTGTACTTGTCCGACTCCAGGACCTGGAGCTGGTAGAGCCGCGCGCCGAGCACGCCCAGCGCCAGCACCTGGCCGCCCGCCAGCATGGCCGCGCGGCGGGTGAAGTTGCGGTAGCGGCCGTTGTCGCGATACATCGCCGCCCTACACCGCCGGCAGGACCGCGCCGTGGACGCGGGCCAGGAACCAGGCGAGGAACGGGCAGAACGCGACGGTCAGCAGGAACTGGAACAGGACGGGCGTCGGGCTGATCAGGGTGAGGTTCAGGAGCATCGTGGCGATCCACACCACCGCCGCGGCGCCGAGCGCCGTCATCGCGAACGCCCACCACACCACCAGGAAGGACTTGCCGGCGAAGAAGCGCTGCTGCGAGGCCACCGCCTGGTGCACGATGACCAGCACCAGCGCCTGCAGGCCAAGCGCCGTCCCGCTCAGGATGTCCTGGAATAGCCCGACCGCGAACGCGCCCGACAGCGGCACGAGGTCGGGCCGGAAGATCGCCCAGTAGAACACCGCGATCAGCGCCAGGTTGGGCGCCACGCGGCCATATCCCGGCAGGTTCATCGGCAGCGCCGAGGCCACCACCAGGACGATGCACAGGACCATCGGCGTCAGGCAGCGCGCCGTGCGGTCCAGCCGCTGCAGGAACCCAGGCGTCACGGCCGCTTTCTCGACGCCGCGATGCGATCGGTGGCAAGGACGCCTTCGATGCCGACGTAGTTGACGACCCGCACGTGCTCCAGCCTGTCGAGCGCGACATAGGGCGCGACGCGGACCACGCCGTCGGCGATCGAGGACACCATGCCCACCGGCACGCCGGGCGGGAAGACGCCGCCGTGGCCGGAGGTGACGATGCGGTCGCCCGGCGCGACCGCGGCGTTTTGCGGCAGGAAGACCAGCCGCGGCTGCGGCGAGTTGTCGCCGGCGAGGATCGCCCGCTCGCGCGAGGATTCGACGACGACCGGGATGCGCGAGTTGAGGTCGGTGATCAGGAGCGCGCGCGACGACCGCGAGCCCGCGGTCGCTATGCGGCCGGCCAGCCCGACGCCGGTGACCACCGCCTGGCCGCGCGCGACGCCGTCGTTGCCGCCGGCGTTGACCAGCACCGCGTGGACGAACGCGCCGCCCGAGTCAGCGACCACGCGCGCGGTCACGAAGCTGGTCCGCGGCTCGTCGACGAAGTTGAGCAGCGAGCGGAACTGGCGGTTCTCCTGTGTCAGCTCCTGGGCGACCGCGTGCCATTCCATCAGCCGCGCGTTCTGTTCGCGCAGCCGGTGGTTCTCCTCGCGCAGATGGATCACCTCGCGCAGATCGCCGGCGAGGCGCGCGATCGCGGCCAGCGGCTGCGAGGCGACGTCGAGGATCGGCGCCACGACGTCGACGACGCCGCCGCGGATGCGCTCGACCACGACGGTCTCCGCCTTGCCGAGCAGCATCAGCCCGAACGACACGAGGACCAGGAGGACGAACGCGAAGCGCTGGGTCAGCGCGCGCAGCGGCATGGCGACACCGACCGCCGTGCTGGAACGCTGCTTCGCCATGTCCTCCTCGATGCGCCCGCAGGAAGCCCTGCGCCGGGTTTACGATCTTCCGGCCAGGGTTAATGAATCGTCAATCAATACATGGAGGTAAGGACATTCCGGAGGGTCTTCATCTCCTCCAGGCAGCGCCCGGTGCCGAGCGCGACGCACGACAGCGGCTCGTCCGCCCGGGTGACCGGCAGGCCGGTCGCGTGCCGCAGCACGAGGTCGATGTTGCCCAGCAGCGCCCCGCCGCCGGTCAGCACGATGCCCTTGTCCACGATGTCGGCGGCGAGCTCCGGGGCCGTGTGCTCCAGCGCCACCTTGACCGCCTCGATGATGGCGCTGACCGGCTCGGCCAGGCTCTCGGCGATCTGGCGCTCCGAGATCACGATCTCCTTGGGCACGCCGTTCATCAGGTCGCGGCCCTTGATTTCCATCAGCGCGCCCTCGCCATCGGCGGGCACGCAGGCGGAGCCGATCTCCTTCTTGATCCGCTCGGCGGTGGACTCGCCGATCAGCAGGTTATGGTTGCGCCGGATGTAGGCGATGATCGCCTCGTCCATCTTGTCGCCGCCCATGCGCACCGAGCGGGAATAGACGATGCCCCCGAGCGAGAGCACGGCGACCTCCGTGGTGCCGCCGCCGATGTCCACCACCATGGACCCGGTCGGCTCGGTCACCGGCAGCCCGGCGCCGATGGCGGCGGCCATCGGCTCCTCGATCAGGAACACCCGGCGGGCGCCGGCGCTCTCCGCCGATTCCTGGATCGCGCGGCGCTCCACCGCGGTTGAGCCCGACGGCACGCAGACGATCACCTGCGGCGAGGCGAAGCTCCGCCGGTTATGCACCTTGCGGATGAAGTGCTTGATCATCTCCTCGGCGATCTCGAAATCGGCGATCACCCCGTCGCGCAGCGGCCGGATCGCCTCGATGTTGCCCGGGGTTCGGCCGAGCATCATCTTGGCCTCGTCGCCGACCGCCAGGACCTGCTTCTTGCCTTTGACGGTCGCGATCGCGACGACCGAGGGCTCGTTCAAGACGATCCCCCGGCCCTTCACGTAGACGAGCGTATTGGCGGTACCCAGGTCGATGGCCATGTCGGCCGAGAGCATTCCCAGCAGCCTGGAAAACATCGTGTCTAGTTCACTCCGCAGCCAACCACCGGGCAGCCGCCGAACCGGCTCCCCCACCCCGCGCCCAGGTGTCGACCTGGAACCCCGATGCTATGCACTGAGGGCTTTCGGCGCCGTTTTCTCTCTTTTGACGAGCAGCTTGTTCAGCGCGTTGACGTAGGCGCGTGCCGAACTGACCAGGGTGTCGGTGTCGGCGCCCTGGCCGTTGACCGTCTTGCCGTTCTCTTCCAGCCGCACCGTGACCTCGGCCTGCGCGTCGGTGCCTTCGGTCACCGCGTGGACCTGGAACAGCTGCAGCCGTGCTTCGTGCGGGAACAGCGACTTGATGGCGTTGAACGTCGCGTCCACCGGCCCGTCGCCGGTCGCCTTGCATTGCCGCTCCTCGCCGTCGACCTCGAGCGCCAGTTCGGCTGACGCCGCGCCTTTGGAGCCGCACACCACCTCCAGCGAGACGAAACGGATGCGGTCGTTGGCGCGCACGATCTCGTCGTCCACCAGCGCGACGATGTCCTCGTCGTAGACGTCCTTCTTCTTGTCGGCCAGCACCTTGAAGCGGCGGAACGCCTCCTGCACGGCGTTGTCGCCCAGCTCGTAGCCGAGCTCCTTCAGCTTGACCTTGAAGGCATGGCGGCCGGAATGCTTGCCCATCACCAGTTTGGACTGCTTCAGGCCGACCGACTCGGGCGTCATGATCTCGTAGGTGCCGGCGTGCTTCAGCATGCCGTCCTGGTGGATGCCCGACTCGTGCGCGAACGCATTGGCGCCGACGATCGCCTTGTTGGGCTGCACCACGAAGCCGGTGATGGTGGAGACCAGCCGCGAGGCCTTGGTGATCACCTCGGTGTCGATGCCGGTCCTGTACGGCATCGCGTCGTGGCGGGTGCGCAGCGCCATCACGATCTCTTCCAGCGCGGCGTTGCCGGCGCGCTCGCCCAGGCCGTTGATGGTGCATTCGACCTGCCGCGCGCCGCCGATCACCGCGGCCAGCGAGTTGGCGACCGCCAGCCCGAGGTCGTTGTGGCAGTGCGAGGAGAACGTCGCCTTGTCGGCGTTGGGCACGCGCTCGATCAGCATGCGGAACAGCGCGCCGTATTCCGCCGGCACCGCGTAGCCGACGGTGTCGGGGATGTTGATGGTGGTGGCGCCGGCCTTGATCGCCGCCTCGACGCAGCGGCACAGGAAGTCGTGGTCGCTGCGCGAGCCGTCCTCCGCCGACCACTCGACGTTGTCGGTGAACTTGCGCGCGTACGACACGTTGTCGATGATCGACTGGTGCACCTCGTCCGGTGCCATCTGCAGCTTGTACTTCATGTGCAGCGGGCTGGTCGCCAGGAAGACGTGGATGCGCGACCGGCGCGCTTCCTTCAGCGCCTCGGCGGCGCGCTCGATGTCGCCGCGGCTGCAGCGGGCGAGGCCGCACACGACGGCCTCCTTGACCAGGCGCGAGACCTCGCGCACGGCCTCGAAGTCGCCGGGCGAGGCGATCGGGAAACCGGCCTCGATCACGTCGACGCCAAGCTCCTCCAGGACCTCGGCGACGCGCAGCTTCTCGTTCAGGTTCATGGACGCGCCGGGCGACTGCTCGCCGTCGCGCAGGGTGGTGTCGAATATGGTGACGCGGTCAGCGTCGGTCGTGGTGCTCATCGGGGAGCTCCTTCAAACCTTCGGGTTGCGGACATAGGTGTCGGTGCAAGTGGCTCCATTCCCCTGAACGCGACGCCACACCGGGCATCGTCACGCCGCAAAGCGCCGTTCAGGGGCACCTAAGTCGCAGAACCGCGCCACCAGCCGTCCCGCACGGACCCGTTCCCGTCGCGGCAGACGGAGTCCGGGCGGCCCGGGCAATCGCCCGTCCGCGCGTCTCCAACGCTGTCGCCACGTCGTCCATCGAGGTCGGTCCGTCGTTCCTTCTTGGCAACCCACGACCCGCGTTCCGGCGGCAATACCGTCGCCGGGCAGGGGTCGCTGCGAGGCTATGTCTACGCCAGATTTACCAGATACCGCAACGCCTTTCGTGCGTTTGCGGCGGTAGTGCCCCGTCCGGGCAGAGATGGGGGGCCGCTTCGCGCTTTTGTAGGGGCGGACCTCAGGTCCGCCCGCGGCGCCTCCGCGCGGCCCGTCGCATAGGCGGGGCGGAAAGGGCGGACCGGGGGTCCGCCCCTACGGCTCTTGGTCGAGGCCCTAGTTCTTCGACTTGTCGACCAGCCGGCGCTCCTTGATCCATGGCATCATGTCGCGCAGCTTCTCGCCGATCTTCTCGATGTCGTGCTCGGCGCCCTGGCGGCGCATCGCCTTGAACGAGGGCTGGCCGGCGCGGTTCTCCAGCACCCAGTCGCGGGCGAACTGGCCGGACTGGATCTCGCCGAGGATCCGCTTCATCTCGGCCTTGGTCGCGTCGGTCACGATGCGCGGCCCGCGGGTGTAGTCGCCGTACTCGGCCGTGTTGGAGATCGAGTAGCGCATGTTGGCGATGCCGCCCTCGTAGATCAGGTCCACGATCAGCTTCACCTCGTGCAGGCACTCGAAATAGGCCATCTCGGGGGCGTAGCCGGCCTCGACCAGGGTCTCGTAGCCGGCCATGATCAGGGCGGAGAGGCCGCCGCACAGCACCACCTGCTCGCCGAACAGGTCGGTCTCGCACTCCTCCTTGAACGTGGTCTCGATGACGCCGGCGCGGCCGCCGCCGATCGCCGCGGCGTAGGAGAGGCCGAGGTCGAGCGCGCGGCCGGTGGAATCCTGGGCGACCGCCAGCAGGCAGGGCACGCCGCCGCCGCGCTGGTATTCCGACCGCACGGTGTGACCGGGGCCCTTCGGCGCGACCATGAACACGTCGACGTCGGGCCGCGGCTCGATCAGCTTGAAGTGCACGTTGAGGCCGTGCGCGAAGGCCAGCGCCGCGCCGGGGCGCAGGTTGTCGCGGAAGTCCTTCTCGTACATGTCCGCCTGCAGCTCGTCCGGCGTCAAGACCATGACCACGTCGGCCCACTTCGCCGCCTCGGCGTTGGGCATGACCTTGAAGTTGGCGCCTTCCGCCTTCTTGGCGCTGGCCGAGTTCGGCCGCAGCGCGACGACCACGTCCTTCACGCCGGAATCGCGCAGGTTGTTGGCGTGGGCGTGCCCCTGGCTGCCGTAGCCGACGATGGCCACCTTCTTCGACTTGATCAGGTTCACGTCGGCGTCGCGGTCGTAGTAGACGCGCATGGCTGTCCTCTTCTTCCTCTGGTCGAATGTTGCGCCGTCCGGCGCGGATCGTTGCAGTGCGCCGGGCGGGCGCGGATTTACCTACAGGCCTTCGGCGCCGCGCGCGATGGCGACGGCGCCGGTGCGCGAGACGTCGACGAGGCCGAGCGGCTCCATCAGCTTGATGAAGGCGTTGAGCTTGTCGGTCGAGCCCGAGATCTCGAACACGAACGAGGCGTTGGTGGAATCGATGGCGCGGGCGCGGAAGATGTCGGCGATGCGCAGCGATTCGACCCGGTTGTTGCCGGTGCCGGCGACCTTGACCAGCGCCAGCTCGCGCTCGACGAACGGCCCCGACATCGTCAGGTCGACGACCCTGTGCACCGGCACCAGCCGCTCGAGCTGCGCCTTGATCTGCTCGATGATCATCGGCGTGCCAGACGTGACAACGGTGATGCGCGAGACCGCGTTCGCCGGATCGACTTCCGCGACCGTCAGGCTCTCGATGTTGTAGCCGCGGCCGGAGAACAGCCCGATGACGCGGGCGAGCACGCCCGCCTCGTTGTCCACCAGCACCGAAATCGTATGACGTTTTGTTTGTTCCACGACACGCTCTCGCCGGGGCCGCAGCCCCTTACACCAGCACCATGCCTTCTTCCGAGATCGGCCGCTTCGCCTCGTCGCCGGGACCCAGCAGCATCTCGTTGTGCGCCGCCCCCGACGGGATCATCGGGAAGCAGTTCTCGGTCTGGTCGACCTGGACGTCGACCACGACGGGGCGGTCGACCGCCAGCATCTCCTTGATGACGCCGTCGACATCGCCGGGCTTCGCGGCGCGCAGGCCGACGCAGCCGAACGCCTCGGCCAGCCGCACGAAGTCGGGCAGCGCCGCGGTGTAGCTTTCGGAATAGCGCCCGCCGTGCAGCAGCTCCTGCCACTGGCGCACCATGCCCATCCATTGGTTGTTGATGATGAACACCTTGATCGGCACCCGGTGCTGGACCGCCGTCGACAGCTCCTGGATGTTCATCAGGATCGAGGCCTCGCCCGCGATGTCGACCACCAGCGCCTCGGGATGGGCGATCTGCACGCCGATCGCCGCCGGCATGCCGTAGCCCATCGTCCCCAGGCCGCCGGAGGTCATCCAGCGATTGGGCTTCTCGAACTTGAAGTGCTGGGCGGCCCACATCTGGTGCTGGCCGACCTCCGTGGTGATGAACACGTCGTCGCGTTCCCGGGTCAGCTCGTAGAGCCGCTGGATCGCATACTGCGGCTTGATGATCGAGTCGGAGTTCTTGTAGCGCAGGCACTCGCGCGCGCGCCAACCCTCGATCTCCTTCCACCACGCCGCCAGCGCCTTGCCGTCCGGGCTGCAGCGCCGTTCGCGCCAGCGCGCGATCAGCGCCTCCAGCACGTGCGCGGCGTCGCCGACCAGCGGCACGTCCACGCGCACGTTCTTGTTGATCGACGACGGGTCGATGTCGGCGTGGATCTTCTTCGAGTTCGGCGCGAACGCGGTCAGCCTGCCGGTCACCCGGTCGTCGAACCGCGCGCCGATGTTGATCATCACGTCGCAGTCGTGCATCGCCAGGTTGGATTCGTAGGTGCCGTGCATGCCGACCATGCCGAGGAACTGGCGGTCCGACGCCGGGTAGGCGCCGAGGCCCATCAGGGTCAGCGTGATCGGAAAGCCGGTCATGCCGACGAACTGCTTCAAGAGGTCCGACGCGCGCGGGCCGGCGTTGATCACGCCGCCGCCGCAGTAGAACAGCGGCTTCTTCGCGCCGGCGATCAGGTCGATCGCGCGGTCGATCATCGCCGGGTCCGGCTGCAGCCGCGGCTGGTAGCGCTTGTGCTGGGTCGGCGCGGCGCCGGGGCCCTCGTAGGCGTGCGCCGCCATCAGGATGTCCTTCGGCAGGTCGATCAGCACCGGGCCCGGCCGGCCGCTGCGCGCGACGAAGAACGCTTCGCGCACCACGCGCTCGAGGTCGGCGATGTCCTTCACCAGGTAGTTGTGCTTGGTGCACGGGCGCGTGATGCCGGTGGTGTCGGCTTCCTGGAACGCGTCGTTGCCGATCAGGTGCGTCGGCACCTGGCCAGTCAGGCACACCAGCGGGATCGAATCCATCAGGGCGTCGGCGAGGCCAGTCACGGCGTTGGTCGCGCCGGGACCCGACGTCACCAGCACCACGCCAACCTTGCCGGTGGAGCGCGCATAGCCTTCCGCCATGTGGACGGCGCCGCCTTCCTGGCGGACCAGGATGTGGCGGATCGAGTTCTGCTTGAACAGCGCGTCGTAGATCGGCAGGACCGCGCCGCCGGGATAGCCGAAGATGACCTCGACGCCCTCGTCGGCAAGCGCCCGGATGAGGCTGTCCGATCCCGTCGTCGATTGCTCTTGCATCGCACACAATCCTTCCGCCTGTCGGCGACATCGCCGGCCCAGTCCGTCACGAACCTAGGGCAAGTCCCCGGCATCGAGCGGCGCCCACGGACGCGCTGCGGATCCCCGCCGGGGCGGGATCACCAGGGGCCGGCAACGTATCCGCTCAACTGGCGGGGGTCAACAGGAAACTGCTAATTAATGAAAAGATTTCCGGTTCCAGCCTTTCCGAATATTGCGCGGCGATTACGCGGTCGGGGACGATCTGGTGCCGGAACCACGTGGTCTGCCGCTTCGCGTATTGGCGCGTGGACTGCACGGCCGCCGCGGTCGCCTGCTCCAGGGTCGCCGCGCCGGCGAGGTGGGCGGCAAGCTCGCGCACCCCGACCGCCTTCATCGCCGGCAGCGACGGGTCGAGGCCCAGGGCCATGAGGGCGCCGACCTCCGCCACCGCGCCGCGGCCGATCATGGCGGCGAACCGGCCCTCGATCGCCGCGTGCAGCGCCGGGCGCGGCGGCTGGACCACGATGACCAGCGCCCGGACCGGCGGCGGCGCCACGGGGCCCGACTGCCAGTCCGACAGCGGCCGGCCGGTCGCCGTGGCGACCTCCCACGCCCGCAACAGGCGCTGGGTATCCGTCGGCCCCAGCCGGGCGCCCGCCGCAGGGTCGAGCGCGGCGACCTCCGCGCGGAACCCCGGGGCGCCGAGTTCCGCCAGTCTCTCGCGTGCGGCGCGGCGGCACGCCGCAGGCACCGGCGGCACGTCGGCGATGCCGTGCAGCAGCGATCGTATATAAAGGCCGGTGCCGCCGACGATGACAGGCAGCCGGCCTGCGGCGCGGGCCGTCGCGATCTCCGCCACCGCCAGCTGGCGCCACCGTCCCGCGGAGCACGCCTGCGCCGCCGGCAGCACGCCGTAGAGCCGGTGCGGCGCGCGGGCGGCAAGGTCGGGACCGGGGCGGGCGGTGAGGACGTCGAGCTCGCGGTAGACCTGCAGCGCGTCGGCGTTGATCACCGTGCCGCCGAACGCCGCCGCCGCCGCTGCGGCAAGCGCCGACTTGCCGCTGGCCGTCGGGCCGGCGATAACCACCGCAGCCGGGGCGGCAGGGTCCGCCGCCGGGTGCTCTTCCGAAAGCCGGGTCACAGCGTCACACGATGCAGGATGTCGCCACGCTTCTCGCCGCCCCCTGGCGCGCCGACCTGACGGAGGCGGACGCCGCCGCGGTGGCGCGCGCGCTGACCGGCATGGGCGCGGCGATCGTCGCCACCCACTGGCTCAACACGCAGGTCGCGTGCGACGTCGTGTTCACCGGCGTGCCGCGCGGAGAAGCGGCGGCGATCCTGCGCCAGCGCTTCGCCGACGCACGCTTCGACATCGTGGTGCAGCGCCGCCAGGGACGGCGCAAGGACCTCCTCGTCGCCGACATGGACGCCACCGTGATCGGCCAGGAGACGCTCGACGAGATCGCCGTCATCGCCGGCGTCGCCGCCCGGATCGCGCCGATCACCGAGCGCGCGATGAACGGCGAGATCGGCTTCGCCGAGGCGCTGCGCGCGCGCGTGGCGCTGCTGCAGGGCCTGCACGTCGGCGCGCTGGAGGCGACGTTCGACAAGGTGACGCTGACCCCCGGCGCGCGCACCCTGGTGCAGACGATGCGCGCGCACGGCGCCTACACGGTGCTGCTGTCGGGCGGCTTCACGTTCTTCAGCTCGCGCGTGCGCTCGTCGGCCGGGTTCGATCTCGACATCGCCAACGACCTCGGCATCGACGACGACCACCTGGACGGCACGGTCGCCGGGCCAATGATGGCGCCGGGCGCCAAGCGCGACGCGCTGCTGCGCGTCGCCGCGGACCAGCGCATCCCGCTGGCGGAGACGCTCGCGGTCGGCGACGGCGCCAACGACATCCCGATGCTGGAGGCCGCGGGCCTGGGAGTCGCGTTCCGCCCCAAGCCGGTGGTGGCCGCCGCGATCGACGTCCAGCTCCACCACGCCGACCTCACCGGCCTGCTTTATTTGCAGGGCTACAGCGCCCAGGAATTCCGCAGCTAGGAGATTGTCGCGACCATGGAGAGCCTGATCGCCGGATACCGGCGCTTCCGCAGCGGCCTGTGGCCGACGCAACGCGCGCGGTTCGAGAGCCTGGCGCGCGAAGGCCAGTCGCCGCGCGCTTTGGTGATCGCCTGCTCCGACAGCCGGGCCGACCCCCAGATGATCTTCGACGCACGGCCGGGCGAGCTTTTCATGGTGCGCAACGTCGCCAACCTGGTGCCGCCCTACCAGCCCGACGCCGCCTATCACGGCACCAGCGCGGCGCTGGAATTCGGCCTCAAGGCGCTCAAGATCCCCGACGTGATCGTGATGGGCCACGGCCTGTGCGGCGGCGTGCAGGCGCTGCTGGCCGGCCCGCCGCCCGGCGTGGACGACTTCGTCGCGCCGTGGATGCGCATTGCCGAGCCGGCGCGCCTGCGGGTGCAGCACGAGACCGATCCCGCCGCCCAGGCGCGGGCGTGCGAGCACGAGACGGTACGCCTGTCGCTGCGGAACCTGCGCACCTTCCCCTGGGTGGACGAGGCGGTGGCGGCCGGACGGCTGCGCCTGCACGGCTGCTATTTCGACATCCGGTTCGGCGTCCTGACGCGCCTCGGACCCGACGGGGAATTTCATCCGGTGGATGCCTAGGACGCCGCGGGCGGAATTGCGGCCGCCCACCTCACCCGCTTGCACCCTCTCCCCCCTAAGAGGGCGGAGAGGAAGGGGACCCGTCGCAGATGCGACGGGGAGGGTGAGGTGGGCGGCCCCGATCGGCGGCGTCGACGCTCACCCCTTGTCGATGCGCAGGGCGACGAAGCGCTGGTTGCCTTCGGTCTCGACCAGCACCAGGATGGTGTTCATCTGCGACTTGCGCGCCGCCTCCACCTTCTGGCGGACCTGGCCGGGATTCTTCACGATCTCCTGCTCGGGGCCGATCTTGCGGATGATGTCGCCGGGGCGGATGCGCCGCTCCGCCGCCGGGCTGTCCTCGTCGACCTTGGTGACCACGACGCCGCTGGCGTCGTCGGGCAGCTTGTAGCGGTCGCGCAGCTCCGGGGTGATCGGCTCCAGCACGAGGCCGAGCGTCGCCACGCCGCGATCGGCGGCCGGCGGCGGCGTCGCAGGCTGAGTGGCGGCCGCCACCTTCTCGTCCTCCGGGAACTCGCCGATGGTGATGTTGCTGGTGACCTTGCGGCCCTTGCGCCACACCTCCATCGGGACGGACCGGCCGACGGCGGTCTCCGCCACCACGCGCGGCAGGGTCCGCATCTCGCCGATGTCGCGGCCGTTGAACTTCAGGATGACGTCGCCGACCTCCAGCCGCGCCTTCTCGGCCGGCCCGCCCTCGGTCAGGCTCGCCACCAGCGCGCCCTTCGCCGAGTCGAGGCCGAGGCCCTGGGCGATCTCCTCCGTCACGGTCTGGATGCGCACGCCGATCCAGCCGCGCCGGGCGCGGCCGTATTCCTTGAGCTGATCGACGATCGGCTTGGCGAGGTTCGCCGGGATCGCGAAGCCGATGCCGACGCTGCCGCCCGACGGCGAGAAGATCGCCGTGTTGATGCCGATCACCTCGCCGGCCATGTTGAACATCGGCCCGCCCGAGTTGCCGCGGTTGATCGAGGCGTCGGTCTGGATGAAGTCGTCGTACGGCCCGGCGTTGATGTCGCGCGAGCGCGCCGACACGATGCCGGCGGTCACCGTGCCGCCCAGTCCGAACGGATTGCCGATGGCGACCACCCAGTCGCCGACCCGCGTGCGGTCGGAATCGCCGAACCGCGCCGCCGACAGCGGGTGCGGCGGATCGACCTTGAGCACCGCGAGGTCGGTCTTCTGGTCGCGCCCGATCACCTTGGCCTTGAGCGTGAGGTTGTCGGCCAGGTTGACGGAGATCTCGTCGGCTTCGGCGATGACGTGGTTGTTGGTGACGATCAGGCCGGCCGGATCGATGACGAAGCCGGACCCGAGCGAGGTCGACCGCCGCTCCGGCGTCTGGCGCTGCTGCTGCCGGTCGAAGAACTCCTTGAAGAACTCCTCGAACGGCGATCCGGGCGGGAAGCGCGGGATGTCTGGGCCCTGGCCCTGGCTGCGCTCGCGGCTGCGGATCGTCTGGGTGGTCGAGATGTTGACCACCGACGGCACCAGCCGCTCGGCCAGGTCGGCAAACGAGTCCGGCGTGCGCTGCGCGGCCGAAGGTGCGACGCCGCCGGCGGTCATCGCGACCAGCGCCGCGGCGCCCAGCGCCATTCGCATCGTCGCGCCCAGCCGCAGGAGCGCCCGACCGTGCGGGCGCCCCGGCGAATGCTTCGTCATCTCCATTTCACCCACCGCTCTTCTCCTCGGCGGGCCCACGACGACCCGCCGTCCCAAGCTCGAACTACCCACGCACCAGCCACACCAGCGCGACCCCCACCGCCACGGCAACGGCTCCCGCCGGCCGCAGGGCCGAGGAAGGCTGCGCCAGCATCCGCGCCATCATTCGGCGCATGGTATCAGGGAGCAACGCGTACAGCACTCCCTCGATCACCAGGACGAGCGCGAAGGCGGTGACGAGCTCGTCCAGCAAGGGCCGGCACCATCAGAGATAGGATGCCGCCGGCGTCAATTCCGCGGCTGCCCCTGCAATTTCCCCGTGATGCTGCCGAAATAGCGGAAGAACTCGCTGTCCGGGCTCAGCACCATGGTCGTGTCGTCGTTGCCCAGCGATTCGCGGTAGGCCTGCATCGAGCGGTAGAACTGGAAGAACGCCGGGTCCTGGCCGAACGCCTCGCCCCAGATGCGGTTCGCCTCGCCTTCGCCCTCGCCGCGCAGGATCTCGGCCTGCTTGCGGGCTTCGGCGAGCAGGACGGTGCGTTCGCGATCCGCGCCGGCGCGGATCTGCTGGCCGCGCTCGAAGCCCTGGGCGCGCGCCTCGCGCGCCTCGCGCTCGCGCTCGGAGCGCATCCGGGCGTAGATCGCCTGGGCCGCCTGCTCCGGCAGGTCCGCGCGGCGAATCCGCACGTCGACCATCTCGATGCCGAAGCCCTTGGCCTCGCCCTGCACGTCGTTGAGGACGCTCGCCATGATTCGCTCGCGGCCGTCCGACAGCACTTCCAGCAGCGGCGCATTGCCGAGCACGCGGCGCAGGCCGGAATTGACCAGCGAGCCGATGCGCGAACGGGCGACCTCTTCGGACCCCATCGTCTGGTAGAACCGCAGCGGATCGACGATCTTGTAGCGGATGTAGGAATCGACATCGAGCCGCTTCTGGTCCGACAGGATCACGGTCTCGACCGGCGGCTCCAGGTCGAGGACGCGCCGGTCGTAATAGACGACGTTCTGGATGAACGGCACCTTCAGCTTGAGGCCCGGCTCGCTGATCGGGCGCTTGACCTCGCCGAACTGCAGCACCAGCGCCTGCTGGGTCTGGTAGACGGTGAACAGCGAGCTGAAGGCCAGGATGCCCAGCACGATGATGACGATGCCGAGGATGGTCAGGCGGTTGCGGCTCATGGCTGGGCTCCGGTCTGCGCCGGCGCGGCACGACGCTGGATCTCGGGCAGCGGCAAGTACGGGACCACACCCGGGCTGTTGCCGTGCGAGTCGATGATCACCTTGTTCATCCCGCGCAGCACCTGCTCGAGGGTCTCGAGGTAGAGACGCTGCGTCGTCACGTCCTTGGCGGTCTGGTAGGCGTTGTAGACCTGGGTGAAGCGCTGCGCCTCGCCTTGCGCCCGGTTGGTGATCTCCTCGCGGTAGCCGCGGGCTTCCTGGATGAGGCGTTCCACCTCGCCGCGGGCGCGCGGGATAATGTCGTTGCGGTAGCCTTCGGCTTCGTTGCGCAGCCGCTCGAGGTCGGCGCGGGCACGCTGGACGTCGATGAAGGCGTCGATGACGGGCTGCGGCGGGTCGGCCTTGAGGAGCTGCACGCGGCTCACCAGCACGCCGGCGCCATAGTCGTCGAGCCACTTCTGCAGCCGGGCGCGGGTCGCGGTCTCAACCTCGCTGCGGCCTTCCGACAGCGAGCTCTGGATCGGCCGCTGGCCGACCACCTCGCGCATCGCGCTCTCCGCGGCGACCTTCACCGTCGCCTCCGGGTTGCGGATGTTGAACAGGAACTGGCCGGCGTCCTTGATCACCCAGAACACCACGAAGTCGATGTCGACGATGTTCTCGTCGCCGGTCAGCATCAGGCTTTCCTCGGGCACGTCGCGCACGGGGAGCCCGCGGCTGCCTTCGCCGACGGTGCGATGGCCGATCTCGATCCGGTTGACGCGGGTGACCTTGGGCGTGAGGACCGTCTCGATCGGCGACGGCAGATGGTAGTTCAGGCCCGGCGTGGTATCGCCGACGTATTGGCCGAAGCGCAGCACGATGCCCTTCTCGTCCGGCTCCACGCGATAGAAGCCGCTGAGCAGCCACAGCGCGATCGCCGCGATGACGATGTAGAAGATGCCGCGGCCGCCGCCGAACCCGCCCGGGATGAACCGCCTTACGCGGTCCTGGCCCTTGCGCAGAATGTCTTCGAAGTTGGGCGGCTGGGGACCGGACGGGCCGCGATTCCACGGCCCCTGGCCGCCACCGCCGCCGCCCCACGGGCCGCCGCCTTGCTGTTTCCAAGGCATCGCTGATGCATTCTCCTTGACGAGGTCCGCGTTCGGTCCTTGACCGGCGGGGCCATCATGCCTTTTTTGCCCGCCGGATGCCCGGACTTATATGATGTTGTCGGCGTGCCGGACTGCCCGGCCGCCCCGACGCCGTGAACCGTGACCATCCATATCAATCTGGACGGCGGGAATTCAAGTATGCCACAGACGACGGAACAGCAAATCACCGAGGCCTTGCGCGCGATCCGCGACCCTGATCGGGGCACGGACATCGTGTCGCTCGGCATGGTTTCCGGACTGGTCGTCAAGAGCGGCAACGTCGGTTTCACCATCGAGGTGGACCCTAGCCGCGGCGCGGCGATGGAGCCATTGCGGCGCGCCGCAGAGGACGCCGTCCGCAGGCTGCCAGGGGTGCTGTCGGTGACGGCCGTGCTGACGGCCCATCGCGCCGCGCCGAAGCCGCCCCCGGCCCCATCGGCGGGGCCGGCACCGCGCCAGGCCGGCGCCGCGCTGCTGCCGGAGGTGAAGGCGGTTGTGGCTGTGGCCTCCGGCAAGGGCGGGGTCGGCAAATCCACGACTGCCGTCAACCTGGCGCTTGCGCTGGCCGCCGGCGGGCACAAGGTCGGCATCCTGGACGCCGACATCTTCGGCCCGTCGCTGCCGACGATGCTGGGCATCCATGACAAGCCCGCCTCGCCCGACGGGCGGCGCATCATCCCAATCGACCGATACGGGCTGCGATGCATGTCGATCGGCTTCATGGTCCCGGCCGACACGCCAATGATCTGGCGCGGGCCGATGGTCATGGGCGCGCTGGAGCAGATGCTGCGCGACGTCGAATGGGGCGCGCTCGACGTCCTCGTCGTCGACATGCCGCCGGGGACCGGCGACGCGCAGCTCACCATGGCGCAGCGCGTGCCGCTCGCCGGGGCGGTGATCGTCTCCACGCCGCAGGACCTGTCCCTGATCGACGCGCGGCGCGGCCTCAACATGTTCAAGAAGGTCGACGTCCCGGTGCTCGGCATCGTCGAGAACATGAGCTATTTCATCTGCCCGCATTGCGGCGGCCGGTCCGACATCTTCACCCACGGCGGCGCGCGCGCCGAGGCGGCGAAGCTGGGGGTCGACTTCCTGGGCGAGATCCCGCTCGACATGGCGATCCGCGAGACCTCGGACGGCGGCCGGCCGATCGTCGTCTCCGACCCGTCCAGCCCGCATGCCGCCGCCTACCGCGCCATCGCCGATACCGTGTGGGCCAAGGTCGGCGGCGGCGCCGCCAGGCCGGCGCCGCGCATCGTGATCAAGTAGGATCCGCCCGATGACCGAAGCCCAGATCCCGTTCCGCAAGGACATGGCGTTCAGCTATGGCGTGCCCGACCAGGTGAGCCCGCTGATCCGCCGCGTCGTGGCGGAGAACCCGAGCCCGTTTACCTTCCGCGGCACCAACACCTACATCGTCGGCCGCGGCCGGGTCGCCATCATCGATCCCGGCCCGGGGCTAGAGGCGCACCTGGACGCGGTTGCCGCGGCGGTGGCGGGCGAGACGGTCACGCATGTCTTCGTGACGCATACCCACCTGGACCATTGCGAGGGAGCGGCGGCGCTGCATCGCCGGGTCGGCGGCGTGCTGGTCGGCGCCCATCCGCGGCCGCTGCCCGAAGGCGCCAAGACGACGGAATCGATCGACCGCGGCTTCACGCCCGACCTGGTGCTGGACGACGAGGCGACCTTCGAAGGCGACGGCTGGACGTTGGAATCCGTGTTCACGCCCGGCCACATGTCGAACCACCACTGCTTCGCGCTGGCCGAGGAGAAGGCGCTGTTCTCCGGCGACCACGTGATGGGCTGGAACACCACCATCGTCTCGCCGCCCGACGGCAACATGCGCGAGTATTTCGCCAGCCTCGACCGCTGCATGGCGCGCGACGACTCGGTCTACTGGCCCGGCCACGGCCCGCAGATCGAGGGGCCGCGGCCGTTCGTGCGCGCCTATCTCGGCCACCGCAAGCTGCGCGAGACGCAGATCGCCCGCCGCCTGGAGAAGGGACCGGCCAGCGTGCCGGCGCTGGTGGCGGCGATGTACGAGCACCTGCCGCCGGCGATGCACGGGGCCGCCGGCCGCGCCGTCTACGCCCACCTGGAGCACATGGTGGAAACCGGGCGCGCCGCGTGCGACGGCCCGCCCGCCGCCGATTCGGTCTACCGGCTGCCGTGAGCGCCCTTCGGGACGTGCGGCGGGCGCGAGGACTCCTGCGCCGCCCGGTCCTCTTCCGGATGCGCGCGGACGTCCAGCGGCCCATCGGTCGCCGGGGTCGATTGGCTGCGGACGTATAGCCGCGGCGCATCCGCGTAGCCGCCGGGATCGCCTAGCGGCGTGGCGGTCGCCCGCGTCGGGTGCGCGGCCATGCGCTGGGCGACCTGTTCGTCGTCCAGCGCGGGCGGCGCGACGGCGCGGTCGGCGCGGGCGGCGACGATGCCCACCAGCCGGCGGTCGGCGTCGACCACCGCGATGTGCGATGCGCCGGTCGCGGCGGCGAGGCCGGACGCCATCGCGCAGCTGTCGTGCTCATAGAGGAACGGGAAGGTGGTGGCCATCGCCTCGCGCACCGCCGCGTCCGGCGCGTGGCCGGCCGCGGCTGCCTCCGACACCACGCCGACGATCTCGTCGCCGTCGACCACCGGGGCGATCGGCACCCCGCCCTCATGCATGCGATGCAGCGCCTCGGTGAGCGGGTGGTCGGGGTGGACGAGCACCGCCGCCCGGTTGATGACCGAGCCGACCCGGACGTCGGATTGGGAAGACGTGTCGCCTGCCATGGCCGGCCTCCGCTGCGGCGCTGATACGGAGGAACGTGGCGCAGGCGGCGCGGGTTCCCCGCGCCCGCGGGCGGCTCAGGGGCGGATCTCGATCGGGGTGCCGAGTTCGACCAGCTCCCAGATCTCGTCCATCTCGGCGTTGGTGACGGCGATGCAGCCCTGCGTCCAGTTGAGGCGCGGGTGGCCGAGGTCGCGGGCGGACCAGCCGTTGGCGAGGCCGTGGATCATGATCTTGCCGCCCGGCCGCACGCCGCGCTGGCGCGCGCTCTCGCGGTCGTCCTCGTTCGGGTAGGAGATGCGGATCGCCTTGTGGAAGCCGCTGCGCTCCAGCCGGCGGTCGAGGAAATAGCGACCCTCGGGCGTCCGCGCGTCGCCTTCCTGCATCTTGTGGCCTTCGGGATAGCGGCCCAGCGCGACGCTGTAGGTGCGGGCGACCTGGCCGGCGCTCATCAGGTGCAGGCGCTTGTAGGTCTTCTCCACAAGCACCCCGTCGATCGACGGCAGCCGCGGCAACGCGACGGCGGCGCGCCCCAGCAGGGGCACGGCGGCGGCCGCGGCGGACAGGCTGATGGCGGTACGGACAAGCGAACGGCGGCTGTGCATAGCTGAATCGCAGACGACTCGACGCGAAAGACATCCTGTCCCGGGATGACTAATAGAATCTTAAGTGCCGTTCAAGTCATGAATGGGGGTTCCGCAATGGAACCGGTCAGCCGTTGCTTTCCTTCTGCCCCAGCGCCGCCATCAGCTCGCGCCACTCGCGGGCGCCGAGGCCGGAGGTCTCCCGCGTCACCGCCTCGCCGGCCAGCATGCGGCGCACCACGGCCAGCGCCTTGCCCGACAGGCTCGCGGCGCCCATGCGGTAGTCGAGGAACGCCGCGTGGGTCAGCGGCACCCAGCGGCGCATCGTCTCCAGCATCGCCTCGGCATAGACGCGGATCTCGTACTGCGCGTGCGGGTCGGCGCGCAGCGACAGGAAGTGCATCAGGTTGTAGAGGTCGATCTTCCAGTACCACTGGGTATAGGTGTTGAGCGTCAGGTTCATCCGGGCGAGCTCGCGCGCCAGCCCCGACCGCATCGGGTCCAGCGCGGTGCCGTCGTCCGCCTCGTTCAGCATTTCGACGTAGTGCGCGTAGGTCTGCTCCGCGTCCTCGCGCAGCAGCCTGATGACATGGGCCGCCTCGGTCCCCGACAGGGTCTCGCCGCGGCCCTGGCGGTTGCTCGACGACTGCGCTGCCAGCTGGTCCGGCGCCGGGACGTAGAACTCCTTGTCCAGGATCGAATAGCGCGCCGAGTACTCGTTGACGTTGGCGGTGCGGTGGCGGATCCACTGGCGCGCGATGAAGATCGGCAGCTTGACGTGGTACTTGATCTCGCACATCTCGAACGGCGTCGTGTGGCGGTGCCGCATGAGGTAGTTTATCAGCCCCTGGTCCTCGCTGACCCGCTTGGTGCCGCGCCCGTAGGACACCCGCGCCGCCTGCACCACCGCCGCGTCGTCGCCCATGTAGTCGATGACCCGCACGAAGCCGTGGTCGAGCACCGGGATGACCTGGAACAGGATCTCCTCCAGCGCCGGCACGGTGGCGCGCCGGGTCGGCTGCGCCTCGGCGCGCAGGGCCTCGATCTCGCGTTCCTGTTCGGGTGTCAGCGCCATGGGAACGGTCCGGGTACAGATGCGGGGCGGCGGCCGCCCCTACCGAATTGTAGTCATACGCGGAAAGGGACGGGGAACCCTGGAAAATTTAACCCCCCGCGCCTATATTCCGGGGGCCGGCTCGTCCGGCTATGGCGATAAACGGCTTGTGTAATAAGCGATGCGGACCCGGGGGCAGTACCCGGCGCCTCCACCAAATTCCGGCCCGCCGGTCGCGGGCTTCATGGGGGCGAACCAGGATCGACGCGCGTGTAAAGACTCGCCTTTTGCCCGGCATGGTTCCGCCGTTATCGGGCCATTCTACAGTTGCCAACGATAACGACTTGGCACTCGCTGCCTAGCAAGGCAAGCGCGGTTCGGGAGGGCACCGGGCAACAGAAGCCCTCCCACTTCACCTTTTCCCGCCGCCGTCGACCCGCTTGAAACACCGGCCGCCGCCGTCCTACAAGGCGACATGAGCCGCGATCAATTCGACTACCCGGCGATGGTGCAGCGGGCGCTGGTGGGCGTGGTGCGCGAGGCGCTGAGCCGCGTCGCCGCCGACGGGCTGCCCGGCGCGCACCACTTCTACCTGACCTTCCGCACCGGCGACGACGGGGTCGAGGTGCCGGCGCAGCTGCGCGCGCGGTTCCCCGACGAGATGACCATCGTGCTGCAGAACAAGTTCTGGGGCCTGGAGGTCGAGGGCGATCATTTCGCGGTCACCTTGAGCTTCGGCGGCCGGTCGGAGCGGCTGGTGGTGCCGTTCGCCGCGCTGACCGGGTTCGCCGACCCGTCGGTGAACTTCGGCCTGCGCTTCGGCGGCGAGGCGGCGGCGGACGATGCGGCCGGGGAAGCGCCGCCGGCCGAGCCGGAAGCGCCGGCCGCGGAAGAGGAAAAACCGGCCGACGGCTCCGCCTCCATCGTCTCGCTCGACAAGTTCCGCAAGAAATAGCCAGTGCCGCACCGGCCACGGGGACGCGCATCGCCATGACCTACGTCCACCACGAGATGTTCCCGCTGGGCGAGGACACGACGCCCTACCGCAAGCTCACCTCCGATTTCGTCGGCATGGAGAAGCTGAACGGCGGCAGCGTGCTGACGGTCGCGCCCGAGGGCCTGACCATGCTGTCCCGCCAGGCGTTCATCGACATCGCCCACTTCCTGCGCCCCGGCCACCTGGGCCAGCTGCGCACGATCCTCGACGACGCGGAGGCGTCGGACAACGACAAGTTCGTCGCGCTGGAGCTCCTGAAGAACGCCAACATCGCCTCCGGCGGCATCCTGCCGATGTGCCAGGACACCGGCACCGCGATCGTCATGGGCAAGAAAGGCCACCGCGTGTTCACCGACGGCGCCGACGAGGGTGCGCTGGCCGAGGGCGCGATGCGCGCCTACCTGGAGCGCAACCTGCGCTATTCCAACGTCTCGGCCGTCTCGATGTACGACGAGGTCAACACCGGCAACAACCTGCCGGCGCAGGTCGAGATCTACGCGACGCCGGGCGACGCCTACAAGTTCCTGTTCATGGCCAAGGGCGGCGGGTCGGCCAACAAGTCGTTCCTTTACCAGGCGACGCCGGCGGTGCTGCACCCGCAGAAGCTGGTCGCCTTCCTCGACGACAAGATCCGCTCGCTCGGCACCGCCGCGTGCCCGCCCTACCACCTCGCCATCGTAATCGGCGGCACCTCGGCCGAGCTCACCATGAAGACGGTGAAGCTTGCCTCCGCCCGCTACCTCGACGGCCTGCCGACCGAGGGCGGCACCGACGGCCATGCCTTCCGCGACGTCGCGATGGAGCAGGAGATCCTGGCGCTGACCCGCAAGATGGGCATCGGCGCGCAGTTCGGCGGCAAGTATTTCTGCCACGACGTGCGGGTCATCCGGCTGCCGCGCCACGGCGCGTCGCTGCCGATCGGGCTCGGCGTGTCGTGCTCGGCCGACCGCCAGGCGACGGCGAAGATCACCAAGGACGGCATCTACCTCGAGCAGCTCGAGATGAACCCGGCGCGCTATCTGCCCGAGATCGACGAGTCGCGGCTGTCCGGCGAGGTGGTGAAGATAGACCTCAACCGGCCGATGGACGAGATCCGCAAGACCCTGTCGCAGTACCCGATCCGCACCCGGCTGTCGCTCTCGGGTCCGATGATCGTCGCGCGCGACGCCGCCCACGCCAAGCTGCAGGCGCGCATCGATTCCGGCGAGGGCCTGCCGCAATACATCAAGGACCGCATGGTCTACTACGCCGGCCCGGCCAAGACGCCGGAAGGCTATGCGTCGGGCTCGTTCGGCCCGACCACCGCGGGCCGCATGGATTCCTACGTCGCGAGCTTCCAGGCCGCCGGCGGCAGCTTCGTCATGCTGGCCAAGGGCAACCGCTCGCGCGAGGTGACCAACGCCTGCAAGAAATACGGCGGCTTCTATCTCGGCTCGATCGGCGGCCCGGCCGCGCGCCTCGCCCAGGACTGCATCCGCAAGGTCGAGGTGCTGGAATACCCCGAGCTCGGCATGGAAGCGGTGTGGAGCATTGAGATCGAGGACTTCCCCGCCTTCATCGTGGTCGACGACAAGGGCAACGACTTCTTCGCCGACCTGTCGCACTGACGCC
>JBFWQM010000011.1:38779-44963 GCA_050249455.1 Rhodospirillaceae bacterium
GATCGTCGCCTTCACCGCCAAGCGGCCGGCCGACATCTTCTTCGCGCGGATGATCGGCGCGAAGGTCGCCGGCTACGGCCTGCAGCCGGTGCGCGTCGGCCCGACCCGGCTGTTCGTGCTACCGTCGCCGTCCGGGCTGGCGCGGCGGTACTGGGACGAGGCGCCGTGGCACGCGCTCGCGGCGCTGCACCAACGAATCGCGGAAGGCACGGAGAGGTCATGAAGGTCGCGGTCTACGGCGCCGGCGCGGTCGGCAGCGTGATGGGCGGGCTGCTGGCGCGCGGCGGAACGGACGTGACCCTGATCGGCCGCGGCGCGCATTTCGACGCCATGGCGGCCGGCGGCGTCACCGTCAAGTCGGGCAAGGACGACCCGTTCACCGTCCGGCCGCGCTGCGTCGCCGACCCGGCGGCGGCCGGGGTGCAGGACTTCGTGCTGATGACGGTGAAGGCCCATTCGGTGCCCGACGCCGCCGCGCGCATCGCGCCGATGCTGGGGCCGGACACCGCCGTCGTCGCGGCGCAGAACGGCATCCCGTGGTGGTACTTCCACCGGGCCGGCGGGCGGTTCGACGGCCGGCGGCTGAAGACGGTCGACCCCGACGGCCGCTGCTGGGACCTGATCGGGCCGGCGCGGACGATCGGCGCCGTCATCAGCGCCTCGTGCGACGTCGAGGCGCCGGGGCGGGTGCACAATTTCGGCAACCGCAGCCTGACCCTGGGCGAGCCGGACGGCGGCGTCTCCGCCCGCTGCACCCGCCTCGCCGCGGCGCTGACCGCCGCCGGCATCGAGGCGCCGGTGCTACCCAACATCCGCGACGCGGTGTGGTCGAAGCTGTGGGGCAACATCTCGTTCAGCCAGATCGCGGTGCTGACCGGCTCCACCCTGGGCCCGCTGGTCGCCGACCCGGTGCTGCAGGACTTCGGCCGCCGCATCATGGCCGAGACCCAGGCGGTCGGCGAGGCGGCCGGCGCGCGCTTCCTCGGCACCATCGATTCGCGCATCGAGATGACGGCGCGGGTCGGCGCGCACAAGACCTCGATCCTGGTCGACCTGGAGCGCGGCCGCCGGCTGGAGATAGACGCCCAGGTCGGCGCGGTGATCGAGATCGCGCGGCTGGCCGGCGTCGCCACGCCGACCATCGACCTGCTCTACGCCCTGGTCCGCCACCGCGCGGTCAATTCGGGGTGCTATCCGGCGGACGCGCCGCTGCCGGGGTGAGCGGGGGCGAGATAGGCTAGCGGCCTCCTACCTCACCCTCCCGCTGCGTGGGCCCCTCCCTCTCCCCCATATGGGCGGAGAGGGTCAGCGTCGTCCCTCTCCGCCCACTTGGGGGAGAGGGAGGGGACCCGTTGCGAATGCAACGGGGAGGGAGAGGTGGGTCGCCTCCTCCGCCGGACCTGGCAGGATTTTCCGATCGCACCGGCGCGCAAAAAAATAGGGCGGGTCCAGGACCCGCCCCCACGGTTGGCCCGGTGCGGTCCGTCAGACCGGGAACACCAGGCAGTTGTTCACGATGACGGTGTCGTAGACGCACTTGCGCTCCTTGAACAGGAGCGAATCGCCGTGGCGCACGAACACGTCGTAGGACTTGCCGACCTGCTGGATGCGGGAATCCTCGTCCACCAGGGTCTCGAGCAGCAGGTAGCTGGTCTCCGCCCGGATCACCGGCCCCTCGATCGAGGTGACGCGGGTGTTGGAAAAGCGGAGCTGGATGTAGCGCGGCGCGTACATCTCGGTATTGCGCAGAGCATAGGCGCGATCGTGCAGCATCGCCTTGCTGTCGGCGTAGATCAGGCCGAGCGGCAGGCCGGAATCGACGTTGTCGCGCGCGACGACCGTGTAGCTGGCGTCGTCGGTGAAGAACTCCGGCCACTGCTCGATCTCGTTGCGCTCCAGCACGCCCGCGTACTCGAACAGGAACTCCTCGACGTCGAAGCGCGCTTCGCGCAGCGCCGCACGGTCGACCGCCGCGGGGCGCGCGGCATCCATCACGGTCGCCATGATCAGAACCCCATCTGCTGGCGGTAGAAGCGGTACATGCCGCGGATCGCCCGTTCGGTGATGATGGTGTCGGACGTCTCGGCGTCGTCGCCCAGCACCGCAAGGCCGACGCGCGGCACCGAGCGGACGAGGCCGTCCTGCACGAACTTCAGCGCCTCGTTGTCTTCGATGCCGAGGAAGCCGCCGGGGCCGAAGATGTTGTTCTGGCGCAGCCGGTGCTTGACCATCGCCTCGTCGTCGTCGGCGCGGCCGAACACCGCCCAGATCATCATCAGCTCGTTCGGCCCGCGCGGCACGATCAGCCGGGTGTTCAGGATGTTCTGCTGGCGCAGCGCGCTGAGGTTCGGCCAGATCGTCATCGCCATGCCGGTCCACGGCGAATCGACCTCGCGGAAGAAGTCCATGACGCGCTGGTCCTTCAGCTTCATGGTCTCCTTGAAGGCCTGCATGTCGGCCTGTTCTTCCTTGGCCACCTCGACCTTGCCCTGCGGGCGGCGCGACATCAGCGCGCAATGCCGCCCGGTGCGATCGACGACGATGTTGGATTCGTTCGAGGTGACGAACAGGCCGAACGTCGTCAGGTAGGTGTGAAGGAGCGTCGCGTGGTACGGGTCCTTCAGGTTCTCCTGGTAGAGCTTCCAGTTGCCCGGCAGCGTGTTGCGGTGGATGCCGAGCAGCTTCATCTTCACGTCGGCCGGGAAGATGGTGTTGAACGCCGCCGTGATCTCCGGCCCGAGATACTCCTCCACCGATTCCATGTCGGGGCAGGCGGAGGCGAAGATCACGCCGTTGTGGATCCCGACATAGAACTTGCGCAGGTCGTGGTCGGCCATGCGGAAGTCCGCCGGCACGCCGCCCTTGCCCTTGACGCCGCGGCGGAACGGCACCGCCACCAGCTTGCCCTGGTTGGAGAACGTCCAGTTGTGGTACGGGCAGATGAACTGCTCGCCCTTGCCGCGGTAGCTGCGGCAGAACTCCGCCCCACGGTGCGAGCAGCGGTTCTCGAACACGTGGATCGCGCCGTCCTTGTCGCGCGTCACCACGGCGGGGATCGCCCCGACATAGGAGCGGATGTAGTCGCCCGGCTCCGGCACCTCGCACTCGAGTCCGACGAAGTTCCAGCTGCGGCCCAGGAAGATGCGCTCCTGCTCCAGGGCCGTCACCTGCGGGTCGGTGTAGATCCAGTCGGGGATTTGCGTCGCATCGGCCGGCCACTCGTAGCCGGCCGGCAGCCCGGCAGCGGTGCCGGGCGGGCCGAAGGGGGTAATGGTGTCCATTCAACGCTCCCGTGGCGGAGATCAGAGCGGCTATTCTCTGACTATGCCGCCGCGGCGCAGCGTTGTCACATCGAATCTGGCGGGCGATTTGCCGCGGCGGTCAATCGACCAGGAACACCGCCTCGACCTCGATCGCCACGTCGAACGGCATCGTCGCCATGCCGACCGCCGAGCGGGCGTGGCGGCCCCTGTCGCCGAAGATGTCGACCACCAGCTCGCTCGCCCCGTTGACGACGTGCGGCACCTCGACGAAGGACGGCATGCAGTTGACGAAGCCGACCAGCTTCATCACCTGCGCCACCCGGTCGAGGTCGCCGCCGAGCGCGAGCTTCGCCGCCGCCAGGACGTTAAGCATGCTGAGCCGGGCCGCCTGCTGGCCCTCGGCGGTGGTGAACTCGCGCCCCAGCTTGCCGATGAACCGGCGCTCGCCGTTCCACTGCGGGATCTGGCCGGACAGGAACAGGAAGCCGTTGGCCATCGTGTAGGGCAGGATCTTGGCCACGGTCGTCGGCTGCAGGGTCGGCAGCTCAATGTTCAGCTCCTTCAGTCGTGCGTCGATCCTGCCGGCCATGGTCGCGGTCCTTTCGTGGGCGGTTTCCCAAACCCCTAGCATGCCTGGGGCGTCGCGCGCAGCATCCGCTCCGCTATAATGCCGACATGCCGAGCGATCGTGCGTTCACGGACGGGGTCTTGCGGCGACTGACCCCGTTCGGGCCGGTCGCTGCGCGCGCCATGTTCGGCGGCTTCGGGCTCTACCTCGACGGCACGATGTTCGGCCTGGTCGCCTTCGACCGGCTCTACTTCAAGGTGGACGACGCCAACCGCGCCGATTATCAGAGTGCCGGAACAGGCCCGTTCACCTATCCCGGCAGGACCAAGCCCACGACCATGTCCTACTACGAGGTTCCGGCGGTCGTCTTCGCCGACGCCGGCCGGCTGTCCGCCTGGGCCGATGCCGCCGTCGCGGCCGCTCGGCGCGGCGGCACGGCCGCGAAACGCAAGCGCCGGAAATCCGGCACATCGACGACCAACTGAATCAGCGCGCGCATACGGGGAGAGCTGGCAATGGCAACGGTAAAGACCGACATCGAGATCGCCCACGAGGCGAAGCTGCGACCGATCGCGGAGGTCGGCGCCAAGCTCGGCATCCCGGCCGACGCGCTCTACAACTACGGCCCGCACAAGGCCAAGATCGCGATGCCCTATATCGAGTCGACCCGCAGCCGCCCGCGCGGCAAGCTGGTCCTCGTCACCGGCATCTCCCCGACCCCGGCGGGCGAGGGCAAGACCACCACCACCGTCGGCCTCGGCGACGGCCTCAACCGCATCGGCAAGAAGGCCATCATCTGCCTGCGCGAGCCGAGTCTGGGGCCGTCGTTCGGCGCCAAGGGCGGCGCGGCCGGCGGCGGCTACGCCCAGGTGGTGCCGATGGAGGACATCAACCTCCACTTCACCGGCGACTTCCACGCCATCACGTCGGCCAACAACCTGCTGGCCGCGATGCTCGACAACCACATCTACTGGGGCAACGCGCTCGGCATCGACGCGCGGCGCATCTCGTGGCGGCGGGTGGTCGACCTCAACGACCGGGCGCTGCGCTCGATCACCTCCTCGCTCGGCGGCGTCGCCAACGGCTTCCCGCGCGAGGACGGCTTCGACATCACCGTGGCGTCGGAGGTGATGGCGGTGTTCTGCCTCGCCACCGACATGAAGGACCTGGAGAAGCGGCTCGGCAACATCATCGTCGCCGAGACGAGAAAGCGCGAGCCGGTGCGCGCGGCCGACCTGCAGGCCGCCGGCGCGATGACCGTGCTGCTGAAGGAGGCGCTGGCGCCCAACCTGGTGCAGACCATCGAGAACAACCCCGCCTTCATCCACGGCGGGCCGTTCGCCAACATCGCGCACGGCTGCAACTCGGTGCTCGCCACCACCACCGCGCTGCACCTCGCCGACTATGTGGTGACGGAGGCCGGCTTCGGCGCCGACCTGGGCGCCGAAAAGTTCTTCGACATCAAGTGCCGCAAGGCCGGCCTGACGCCGGACGCCGCGGTCCTGGTCGCCACCATCCGCGCCATCAAGATGCACGGCGGCGTGCCGCGCGCCGAGCTCGGGACCGAGAACACGGCCGCGCTGGAAAAGGGCTTCGCCAACGTCGCCCGCCACGTCTCCAACCTGCGCAGCTTCGGCGTGCCGGTGGTGGTCGGCATCAACCGCTTCAACTCCGACACCGAGGCGGAGATCGCGACCCTGAAGAAGTGCTGCGAGGGCATCGGCGTCGAGGTCGTGCTGTGCACCCACTGGGCCGACGGCAGCGCCGGCACCGAGGCGCTGGCCAAGGCCGTCGTCGCGCAGGTGGACAAGGGCACGGCGAAGTTCAGGCACCTCTACCCCGACGACATGGGCCTCCTGGACAAGGTGCGGACCATCGCGCAGAAGATCTACGGCGCGGCGGACGTGGCCGCCGACAAGCGCGTCACCGACCGGCTGGCCGAGTTCGAGAAGGCGGGCTTCCGCCACTTCCCGGTGTGCATCGCCAAGACGCAGTACAGCTTCTCCACCGACCCGACCGCGCTCGGCGCGCCGTCCGGCCACATCGTGCCGATCCGCGAGGTGCGGCTGTCGGCCGGCGCCGAGTTCGTGGTCGCGATCTGCGGCGACATCATGACCATGCCGGGCCTGCCCAGCAAACCCGCTGCCCACGAGATCCGCCTCAACGACAAGGGCGACATCGAGGGGCTGTTCTAGGCGGGGGTGGCCGCGCCGGCGGCCGCCCACCTCACCCGCTCGCGTGCGCTCGCACCCTCTCCACCCAAACTGGGTGGAGAGGGTTGTTCATAGCTCCCTCTCCTCCCACTGGGGGAGGTGAGGGTCGGGGTGAGGTGGGAGCACGAGATTCATGAGCC
>JBFWQM010000012.1:0-44958 GCA_050249455.1 Rhodospirillaceae bacterium
CTCGATGAGGCCAGGCAGGCGGAGACCGTGCTGGGCTCCACCGGCCGCGGCGGCGAGACCTATATCGTGCCGGCGATGATGAACGCGGTCCTCGGCACCAAGATCAAGATCGTCACCGGCTATCCCGGCATCAACGAGATCACCCTGGCGATCGAGCGCGGCGAGCTGCATGGGCGCAGCGGCTCGTGGGCGAACATCGTGCAGCAGTCGCCGGAATGGGTGAGCGGCAAGAAGATCAACGTGCTGGCGCAGATCGGGGCGGCCAAGGACCCCGAGCTGCCGACCGTGCCGCTGATCACCGATCTCGCCGCGAACGCCGAGGAACGCCAGCTGCTCGAGCTGGTGTCGGGGTTCCCCGTGTTCTCGCGCGCGCCGTGGCTGCCGCCGGGCGTGCCCGCCGACCGGGTCGACGCGATGCGGCGCGCCTTCGACGCCACCTTGAAGGACCCGGAGGTACTGCGGGTCGCGCGCGAGCGCAATGTTGACATCAGCCCCAACACCGGCGAGGACGTGCAGAAGCTCGCCGTCGCGGTGGGGGCGATCCCGCCCGCGCTTGTCGCGCGCGCGCGCGACATCCTCCAGCTGGGCGAGTCGAACTGATCGAGGGGCCGGGCGGCGGGGCGGGCCGCGTCTAATCGCGGCGGCTCTGCTTCGGCTTCCCGGCCTGCGCCGGCTGCAGCGAGCGGGCGCCGTAGGCCGCGATCCAGGCGACGCCCGCGACCGTCAGGCATTCCATGAGGTGCGTCAGGCCGTCGGCGCCCTGCTGGGCCAGGCCGACCAGGCCCAGGGCCAGCATCAACAGCACCACGAACCTTGATCCGCGCTCCACCGCGTACGCAATCCGGCGCATGGCCGCCTCCCCCTTCTTCGCCGCCCCGTTGGCCGGGGCTTGCGGCGAAGCATGCAATCGGGGTGCCAGTGGGCAAGAGGCCGCAAAATCAAGCGCTTGATGCCGCTTCGCGGCATCCGCTGTCAGTTTTTCCGACAGCGTGCCGTCGTCAGTAGTCCCATTTCCACTTCACGCCGACCCGGCTGTCGGTGCCGAAGCTGCTTTCGACGGAGATGTGGGGCGTGACCTCGATCTCGACGGTGGCGGCGCCGGTGCGCGGGCCGGTGCCCTGGTCGAGCCCGACGTAGACGCCTTCCGTCAGGTACTTGCCGACGCTCAGGGTCGCCGCGTCGGTGCCCTCGCCGGCGCCGACCCGCAGCACGTCCACGCCCAGCGTCTGCCGCATCCGGTCGAGGAAGCCGCCGGCGCCCGAGCCGCCGCCGGCCAGGGTCGCGACCGCGTCGGCGAGCTGCGCCGCCTCCAGCGGCGAGAGCCGTCCCGCGCCCTTGTCGAACAGGATGCGGGCCATGATTTCGTCCTGCGGCACCTCGGGCTGCGACGACAGCGTGATCTTGGGGTTCGACGCCGAGCCGCTGACATGGATCACCGCCGTCAGCTCGCTCGTCGTGTATTCGGCCGTGAGCGCGATCGTCGGTTCGGCCTCGGGCAGGCCGGTCAGGTCGATGCGCCCGGTGGTCAATCGGAACACCTTGCCGATCGCCTCGAACTGGCCGCGCACGATGTGGATGTCGCCGTCGATCTTGGGCGCGTCGGCCGTGCCGGCGACGGTGACGCGTCCGGCCCATTCGGAATCGAGGCCACGTCCGCGCGCGTAGGCCTGGCCGGGAATCTCGACGACGATATCGAGCTTCAACGGCACCGGTGCGCTGGTCGGGATCGGCGCCGGCGGCGGCGGCGGCGGCCGGCCGCCGCCCACTTCCGTCACGTCGAGCGACACCACGGAGGGCGGCGGCGCCTCCTGGATCCGCAGCTCCGCGCGGTCGGTGCGCAGCCGCGCCCGCAACGTACCGCCGGCGACCGGCCCGGTCATGGCGACGGTGCCGCTAGCCGAAGCGGTGCCTTCGGCGCGATTGAAGAGCGTGAAGCGGGTCAGCGTGGCGTTGGCGTCCACCGGCATGCCGCGGCCCGGCGTCAAGTCGACCGTGCCGGTCAGCGCGATCTGCCCGTCGCGGCCGTCGCGGGCCGTGGCGCGCCGGATCGTCACCGCCGCGCCGTCGGCGACGACGTCGACCGTGAGGTCGCGCAGCAGGGTGCCCAGCAGCAGGTGCTCGTACTCGCCGTTGCGCAGGCTGACCTGGCCGTTGATCGACGGGGCGTCGGTCGTGCCGCGCACCTGCAGCGTCGCGCCGAGGTTGCCGGCCAGCCGCTGGGTGGGGAACGGCAGCCGTTCCCAGATGCGGCCCACGCTGCCCTTGGCGTCGGCGTCGACCGTCAGCGACGCATTCGGATCCAGCGCCGCCGCGAAGGGCGCCGCGGAGAGGCGGAGCGGCACGACCGCGGTCGCGTCGGCGGTCGTGTCGGCGCCCGCGGCGATGCGCGCGCCCGCCTCCAGCCGGCCGCCGCCGAACGTCGCGCGCAGGTTGGCCGTGGCCGGCGGCAGGCCGGCGGCCTCCTTCCCGGCGGCGCGCACGTCGGCCAGCGCGAGCGTCAGCGTACCGCCGATGTCCTGCGGCGGGCCGGATAGCGACAGGCGCGCATCGGCGCGCCCGGTCAGGCCCTGCTTCAGGGCCAGCGCATCGACCAGGGCCAGCGGCAGCCGCGTGACCGTCGCGTCCGCCCGCACGCCGCTGGGGCGGCTGGAAGCGTCGACCGCGATCTCGCCGCCGTTCACCGCGAGCCGAAAACTCTCGAGCGCCATCGCGTCCGGCGCGAGCGTGAGGGTCGCCGGTTGGCGCAGGGAAATCGTGCTGCCCGCCAGCCGCGCGTTCAGCCGCTCGAGGCGGAAGGTGCGGGCGGCGAGCGCGTCGGGCGACGTCACCGTCGCCGAAAGCCTTTCCACGGTGACGCCGCCGGCCGCGATGCCGTCGCCGTCCAGGCGCAGCTCCGCCCGGCTGCGCCGGCCGTCCGGCGCGACGGTGAGCGCGACCGTCGCCGTGCCGTCGAGCGCGGTGCCGGCCAGCCGCGACCACGGCGCCAGCGCGATCCGGTTGCTGCGCAGGGTGCCGTCGATCGTGGGGCCCGCGGTGTTCACCGTGAGGGCGCCGTCGATGCGCGCCTCTCCGGCGCGGATCCGCAGGTCGGGCAGCCGGATGCGCCGCGCATCAGGCGCGGCAAGCGTGGTCTCGACCACGAGCGGCCCGAACTCGCTGGCGGCGCCGATGCGGATGTGGCCCCGCGGACGGCTGACGGCCGTCGCCACCTCTGCCTCGGCGTCCACGCCGGCGAGCGCGACGCCGCCGGCCGCGAGACGCGGCGCGTCGAGGCGCAACGTCACCGACGGGTCGGCGAGCGCGCCATGCACGCGGCCGGACGCCGACAGCTTACCGGCGGCGCCGGGCGCCACCGCCGCGAGGTCGTCCAGCCGCAGCGTGTAGCGCAGGTCGCTGCCCTGGCCGTCCGGGTCGAGCCGTCCCTGTGCGGACGCAGCGGCGCCGGGCGAGGTGAGCTGCAGCGCCTGCACGTCGATGACCATGCCGTCGCCGATCCGCACGCTGGCTTCCAGCTTCGGCGCGGCGCCCAGGACGGTACGGAGCGCGGGCGCGACCGGCGCGAGGCCGCGGCCATTCACGACGGCGTCGATCGTGGTGCCAGCGATGCCGCCCGGCGTCGCGACGGTCACCGCCATCGAAACGGTGCCGTCGCGCAGCACGCCGGGCGCCAGCGTTTGCAGCCGGGTCAGGTCGCCGGTCACGGTCAGCGTCCCGCCGTCCGCGCCGATCTCGCCGCTCGCCTGCAGCGCTGCTGCCGCCGCGTCCAGCGCGAGCGCTATGTCGCCGGCATGCGGGCGGTAGGGTTCGATGCGCGCGCCGATGCGCAGCGACGGCGCGGCGCCGATCGCGGCGGCGGCGGCGGGCGCTCCGAACGCCGCGCCGTCCGCGTGCAGCGTCGCGTCGGCGCGCAGCGCCAGCGCCGGATCGGACCACGGCGTCTCGGGCGCGAGCCGCGCCGTCAGGTTGAGCCGCCGAACGCGCGCGCCGTCGACCGCGGGCTCCTCGATCGACGCCGAGACATCCAGCGGCGCGCGCAGCAGGTTGCCTTCCGCCGCCAGGCGCAGCCGCGCCGACGCGAAGCGGACCGCGGGGATCTGCGCGGCCGTGGCCGAATCGCCGGCGACCGCCACGTCGATCGCCGCGCGTCCATCGAGGCTCTCCGGGTCGACATGCGCCGTGGCGTCGATGCGCAAGCCGGCCGCATCGATCCGGGCCGTCTGAACGACGATCGACTCGCCGTCCTCGCGCACTGCGACGTCGAAGGCCAGGCCTTCCGCCAGCAGCGTCGCCGCCGTGCCTTCCAGCAGGCCGGCAACGTCGGCGCGGCCGTCGAGGCGCAGCACCGGCCCGGCCGCCCCGCCGTCGATTGACACCGCGGTATCCACCGCCGCGCGGTTGCCGAGGCGGGCGGTCAGGCGCCCGGCGAAGCCAGGGATGGCGCCTTCGCCTTCGAAGCCGACATGGACCGGCGGCAGGTCGGGCTGCCCGGCCAGCCGCGCGATCAGGCCGCCCGCCGGCTCGTCCACCGCGAGAGACAGCCGGAGCCGCCGGTCGTCGCGGCCATAGGCGGCATCCAGCCGTGCGCCGCCCGCACCGCCGTCGTGGCGCGCGATCGCCAGCCGCGCGCGCAGGTTGCCGTCGATCGCCAGCATTCCCTCGACGCCCAGCGAAGCCGCGACGCCGAGCACCGGTTCGGCCAGCGCCACCGTGGCGACGTCCAGCCGCTCGACCGCGATGTCGACCGGCAGCCGCGGCGGCGGCCATTCGATGCCGGACGGCTCGCCGCCCGAGCGCGGGTCGGGCGCCGGCGCCGGCGCGCGCAGCACCTCGACTTTCGCCGCGGACAGCCGTTCGATCGCCACCCGCCGGCTGACCAGCGCCGACGGCCGCCAGTCGAGGACGACGTCCTCCAGGCGCAGCCACGGGCCGTCGGCGTCGGCGACGGCGAGCTTCTCGATCCGCAAGGTGTCCCACAGCGACCCCGACACGCCTTCGACGGCCACCTGCGATCCCGGCGACGACAGCGCGCCGGTTGCGGTGCGGGCCAGGAACGCGAGACCCGGACGCGTGTCGAGCGCGATGACGGCCGCGCCCGCCACCACCACGAGGGTCGCGAACGCGATTCCGGCATAAGCCAGGATGCGGCGTGCGCGCGCCATCTCAGAACGCCTGGCCGAGGCTGATGTAGAACTGGAAGCTGTCGTCTTCGTCGCGCGGGTTGAGCGGCACGGCGACGTCGAGGCGCACCGGGCCGAGCGGCGTGAAATAGCGCAGGCCCAGCCCCGCCGACCATAAATAGCGGCCGCCGAATTCCGGCAGCGTGGAATCGTAGACGTTGCCGCCCTCGAAGAACGGCACGATGCCGAAGTCGCCGAACACGCGGAAGCGCGCCTCGGCGCCGACCTCCACGACGGACCGGCCGCCGAGCGGGTCGCCGTCGCGGTCGAGCGGACCCGCGAGCTGGTAGGCGAAGCCGCGCAGGCTGCCGCCGCCGCCGGAGTAGAAGCGGCGGTTGGCGGGGATGTCCTCCGTCGCGTCGCCGGCGATCGAGCCGATGCGCGCGCGCCCGGCCAGCACGACCGTCCGGTCCGAGAACGGCGCCCAATAGGTCGATGCCGTCACCTCGTTGCGCAGGAACAGCGCGTCCTCGAACAAGACGCCGAAGAACGGCGTCGTCTCCGCCCGCACCCGGATGCCGCGGGTGGGGTCCAGGATGTCGTCGCGCCCGTCCCAGGTGACGGCCAGCGGCAGGCCGAGGAGTGCGAATTGGCGCTCGCCCTCTTCGTCGGTGATCGACGAGTACTCGAGCAGCCCGCCGGCGGACGCCTTCAGCCGGGGTCCGAACGTCCGCTCGACGCCGGCCTGGGTGGTCGCCAGCACGCCCTCGAACGCCTCGGTGTCCTGGTTCTCGATCACCTGGCTGGCCCGCACGTCCTGCCCGTAGCGCCCGACGTTGGGCGCGATGAAGGTGCCGGTCAGGCGCTGCACCAGCTGCCCGGCCTCCAGCTCGAAGCGCAGCTTCTCCTGCCGGTCGAGCAGGTTGCGGTGCTCCCAGAACGCCGTCGCGGCGATGCCCTCGCTCGTCGAGTAGGCGAGGCCGCCGCCGAACGACCGCGGCGGACCTTCGCGCAGCCGGACGGTGACCGGCACGCGGCCGTCGGGGCCGGCGGCGCCGGCCGGCTCGATCGTCACCGATTCGAACAGGCCGGACGCCCGCAGGCGCGTCGCCAGCTCGTCCAGGCGCCGTCGGTCGAAGCGGTCGCCGGCGCGCCACGGCACCAGGCGCTGCAGATAGCTCGTCTCCACGCCGGCGGCGCCGTCAAACTGCGGCGCCGCCAGCCGCACGTCTGGACCGGCGTCGACCTCGACGGTCGCCCGCATCGTGCGCGTGTTGTGATCGACGACCACGCGCCGGTCGCGGCGCTGTGCGAACGGGTGGCCGCGGTTCGCGAGCTCGCGAAACAGCGTGTCCTCCGCTGCGACGATGTCGGCGGCATGCGCCGGCGCGCCGACCGTGAGCCCGAGCGCTGCCGGCTCGCGCGGCAGATCGCCCGCGTCGCCCGCGACGTAGCGGACCTCGTAGGCGGCGAGGCGGTACACCGGGCCGGTCTCGATCGCGATGCGGACAACAGCCGGCTCTTGCGCCGTCTCGACAGACATCTCGATGCGCGCGTCATAATAGCCCTGGGAGCGCAGCGCCTCGTCGAGACGCGGACGGTCGTCGTCCATCCGGCGCTGCAGTCCGGCGACGGTGAACGGCGGGTTGTCCTTGAGCGACTCCAGGTGCGACGTCGCCATCAGCAGCGTGCGCAGATCGGCGTTCTCGACGCCGGTCAGCACGACCTCATAGGGGAGCCGGCGGTCCTGCGCCGTCGCGGCGACGGCGGACGCGAGCAGCGCGGCGAATGCCAGCAACCAGCGCATGACCTGCGTCCGCCGCAGGAGCGGGCATCGGCGGGCAACGATCATCGTTGCGGCTGCGTCGAGCCAGGCCGGAGCGGCGCGGCGTCACGCGGCGATGTGCGACAGGGTATAAACGAAGTCACGTTCACGCGAGCGGCACCTCGGGTTGAAAAGCCGTCGCGACGCCGCCGCGCCGGCCGCAGGCGGTTTCGACAACCGCTTGAGTCGCCGCAGGGATGTTAGGGCCGGCAAGCGGCAGGTACTGCCCGCAACGCGCAATACTTATTTGTGTTCCAGATAGTGCGGTGCAACCTGGAACGGGATGACCTCGAAGTCCTGCCATACCCCGGCCCGGGTGTACGGGTCGTTGTGGAGCCATTCGTCCAGCGCCGCACGGCTTTCGAATTCGCAGATCACGCCGGATCCGGCGGGGTTGCCGGCATCGTCGAAGATGGCGCCGCCCAGGTGCAGATGACCGTCCTCGTGCAGCTTTGCCGCGCCTGCGAGATGCTGCGGGCGCACCTCGTTGCGCCGACGCTGGGCCTCAGGATCGGCCGGGTTGCGCATGCGCATGATGACGAGGAACTGCATCGGAGCCTCCCACTGATCGCCGTCGACGGCGGGCATGGTATACGCGCAAAGTGGCGCGTGCACGCAGGGCCGCAACGTGGCACACTCGTGATCGCTTATTGACATTTATCCACGGCAAGACCACAACCGCGACCCATGGCTGGGAGAATAAAGGCGCCGCAAGATCTGGCTGCGGGCATCATGTTCGCAGTCCTGGGGGCAGGGGCGCTCATCATCGCGCAAAACTACGAGGCCGGGAACGCATCGCGCTTCGGTCCTGGAATGGTGCCGCGTCTGCTCGGTGCCTGTCTGCTGATCGGTGGGATCGCGGTGATTGCGCGCGGCTTCCTGAGTCATGGCGACCGGATCGAACGATGGATCCTGCGCCCGAACATTTTCGTGCTGCTGTCGGTGCTCGCGTTCGGCCTGCTGATCGAGCATACCGGGCTGATCCTGGCGACGATCGTGATCACGGTGATCGCGCGGTGCGCCCAGCAGGCGTATCAGGTTCGCTGGATTGAAACAGCGGTTCTCGCCGTCGGCCTCGCCGCGTTCGGCGCGATCGCGTTCGTGAAGTCGCTCGAACTGCCCATTCCGCTCTGGCCCGGCTGATGGAGGTCTTCGACCACCTTGTGCTGGGCTTCGGGGTCGCGCTGACATGGCAGAACGTCATGTTCTGCCTGCTCGGCGCGCTGGTCGGCACCTTGATCGGCGTGCTGCCGGGCATCGGGCCGCTCGCGACGATTGCGATGCTGCTGCCGATCACGTTCTACATACCGCCGATCGCGGCCATCATCATGCTTGCCGGCATCTACTACGGCGCGCAATACGGCGGCTCCACGACGGCGATCCTGGTGAACATGCCGGGTGAATCGTCATCGGTGGTGACGTGTATCGATGGCCACCAGATGGCGCGCCGCGGCCATGCCGGCGCGGCGCTGACGGTCGCGGCGCTGGGCTCGCTGTTCGCCGGCATCGTCGGCACTTCGGTGCTCGCCTTCCTGACGCCGCCGCTGGTGGCGGTGGCCAACTCGTTCGGCTCGCCCGAATACTGCGCGCTGATGACGCTCGGCCTCGTGGCCAGCGTCGTGCTGGCGCAGGGATCGGTGCTGAAGGCGAGCATGATGATCTTCGTCGGCGCGCTGCTCGGCCTGATCGGCACCGACGTTCACAGCGCGACCTTGCGCTACACCTTCGGCCTGCCCGACCTGTCGGACGGCATCGGCTTCGTCCCGATCGCGATGGGCCTGTTCGGCATCTCGGAAATCATCCTCAACCTGGAGCAGCGGCTGCAGCAGAAGGAGGTGTTCGAGAAGATCCGCGGCATGTGGCCGACCCGCGAGCAGTGGCGGCGCGCGATGCCGGCGAGCCTGCGCGGCACCGTCCTTGGCTCCGTGCTGGGCGTGCTCCCGGGCGGCGGCGCGATCATGAGCTCGTTCGCGTCGTATGCGCTGGAAAAGAAGGTGTCCAAGCGGCCGGAGGAGTTCGGCCACGGCGCGATCGAAGGCGTGGCCGGACCGGAATCGGCCAACAACGCCGGCGCCCAGACCTCGTTCATCCCGCTCCTGATCCTGGGCATTCCATCGAACGCGGTACTGGCGCTGCTGGCCGGCGCCATGATGATCCACGGCGTCGCGCCTGGCCCGCAGATCGCCACGGAGAAGCCCGAGCTGTTCTGGGGCGTCATCGCCAGCATGTTCCTGGGCAACGTGATGCTGGTGGTCATCAACCTGCCGTTGATCGGGGTGTGGATCCGCATCCTCAAGATTCCCTACGGCCTGCTGTATCCGGCGATCCTGATGTTCTGCTGCATCGGGGTCTACAGCGTGAACAATTCGAGCTTCGAAGTGCTGATGACCGCGATGTTCGGCTTCATCGGCTACATGTTCCGCAAGTTCGGCTGCGAGATGGCGCCGCTGCTGATGGCCTTCGTCCTCGCCCCGCTGTTCGAGGAGAACCTGCGGCGCGCCATGCTGCTCGCACGCGGCGACCCGTCGATCTTCATCGACCGGCCGGTCAGCGCCGGCCTGCTGATAGCCGCCGCGCTCCTGATGCTGATCGTCGTCGTGCCGGCGGTGAAGAAGGGCCGCGAGAAGGCGTTCCAGGAATAGGCGCGGGCCGCGGCGCTCGGTTGCACGCCTGACGGACGCGCGGCATGATCCTGCGCCCGCCTGTCGCGATGAAGCGGCAGCGGCCAGCAGGGAGTGCACCATGACAAAAAGCGTCCGCAGCGGCGCGGTCGCCGGCGCGATCGTCGCCGCCCTCGTCGCCGTTGCCTCGTCCGCCTCCGCCGACACCGCCTATCCCACCAAGCCGATCCGATTGATCGTTCCGTTTCCGCCCGGCGGGCCGAACGACGTCATGGCGCGTCTGGTCAGCGACCACCTCTCGAAGACGTGGTCGCAGCCGGTGGTGGTGGAGAACAAGCCGGGCGCGGGCGGCAACCTCGCCGCCGACTTCGTGTCGAAGTCGCCGGGCGACGGCTACACGATGATGATCGGCGCGACCGGTACGATGTCGGTGAACAAATATCTCTACAAGTCGCTGTCCTACGATCCCGACCGCGACCTGACGCCGGCGACGATGCTGGCGCACTCGGCGATCATCCTGACCGTCGGATCGCAGGTCAAGGCGCAGAACGTGGCGGAGCTCGTCGCGCTGTCCAAGCGGAACCCGGGCAAGACCAACTACGGCCATCCCGGCCTCGGCACCAGCCCCCAGCTCGTCGCGGCGATGTTCATCCAGCGGGCCGGCATCGATGTGCAGGCGATCCCGTACCGCGGCACCGCCGCCATCGTCGATGCCCTGTCCAAGGGCGAGGTCGAATGGCAGATGGACGTGATGCATTCGGCGATCCCGCTGCACAAGGCCGGCAAGGTGCGGGCGCTCGCCGTCTCCAGCGCCGAGCGCTGGCCGCTGTTCCCGGAAATTCCGACGATGAAGGAGGTCGGCTTTCCCGACATCGTCGCCTCGGCATGGTTCTGCCTGGCCGTGCAGTCGGGGACGCCCGCCGACGTGGTCAAGAAGATCGCAGACGAGGTGGGGCGCGGCTTCAAGACGGCGGAGGCCAAGCAGCGGCTCGACAACTTCGGCATGCTCGACATTTCCGGCACACCCGAGGAGGCGAAGAAGTTCGTCCAGAACCAGGCGGTCGTGTGGCGGCCGATCATCGAAAGCCTGGGCACGAAGCTGGAATAGAGGCTAACGTGCATCCGGCGGCGGCCGGGGTCAGCCGTCGCCGGCTTCGGCCTAACCAAGAGGGGGAAAACAGTTGATCCAGGAGTTCAAGGAATTCATCTCGCGCGGCAACGTCATCGACCTTGCCGTCGGCATCATCATCGGCGCGGCGTTCACCGGCATCGTGAACTCGCTGGTCGCCGACATCATCATGCCGCCGATCGGCGTCGTCACAGGCGGCGTCGATTTCTCCAACCTGTTCATCACGCTGTCGTCGGGCAGCTACGCCTCGCTTGACGAGGCGAAGAAGGCCGGCGCGGCGACGCTGAACTACGGCGTGTTCATCAACGCCTGCATCAACTTCCTGATCGTCGCCTTCGCGATCTTCATCCTGGTCAAGGTCGTCAACCGGGTCCGCCGCCAGCAGGAGGCCGCGCCGCCGCCGCCGCCGCCGGCGGAGCCGCCGCGCAACGAGGTGCTGCTGGCAGAGATCCGCGACCTGCTGAAGGCTAAATGAGCCGCTTCGGCGGCTACGACCAGGCCGGCCTCGACGCGCAGTACGACCTGCGCCCGCACTGGCCGGATTCCGCCGACCACATCGCGCACCGCGAACGCGAAAGCGCCGCGGTGCGCGCCCGGCTGGCCTGCAGGCTGGACCTGCCATACGGTCCGGCACCGGCGGAGCGATTGGACGTGTTCCCCGCCGCCGGCGCCGCGCCGGCGGCGGGCGCGCCCTGCCTGGCGTTCATCCACGGCGGCTACTGGCGCAGCTCCGACAAGAGCGATGCCAGCTATGTGGCGCCGGACTATGTCGGTGCCGGCATCACGGTCGCCACCGTCAACTATGCGCTGGCGCCGGCGGTGGCGATGGACGAGATCGTGCGCCAGAACCGCGCCGCGCTGGCGTGGCTGTGGCGCAATGCCGCCGAACTTGGGATCGACCGCCGCCGGCTGTTCGTCGCCGGCCATTCGGCCGGCGGCCACCTGACGGCGATGATGATGGCGACCGACTGGCCGGCGTTCTCGCCCGGCCTGCCGGCCGACCTGGTCGCCGGGGGCTGCGCGCTGAGCGGCATCTACGACCTGGAGCCGATCCGGCTGTCGTTCCTCAACGCCGACGTGCGGCTGGATGCGGCGGCGGTCGCGGCCAACAGCCCGCTGCGCCTGGCGCCGCGCGCCCGCGCGCCGATGATCGTGTCGGTCGGCGCGCTGGAGACGGCGGAATACCACCGCCAGCAGGCCGAGTTCGCCGATGCATGGCGGCCGCGGCTCGACCGGCTGGACGCGGTCGATGCGCCGGGCTGCCACCACTACAGCATCGTCGGCTGGTTCGCCCGCGCGGACACCGCGCTGCACCAAGCGATGCGCGCGATGATCGCGGCGCGCTGACCGCTCACGCCGCCGCGCGCGGCAGCTCTACCCGCACCACGAGGCCGCCGCCCGGACGATCGTCCAGGGTGATCTCGCCGCCGTGGCCGCGCACGATCGAGCGCGCGACCGCCAGGCCCAGGCCGGTGCCGCCGGTGTCACGGCTGCGCGAGCCTTCGATGCGGAAGAACGGCTCGAACACCTTCTCGCGCAGGTCCGGGGCGATGCCGGGGCCGCGGTCGGCGATCTCGACGGTCAGCGCCTCGGCGGTTTCCGACAGCATGACGTCGGCTTCTTCGCCGTAGCGCAGTGCATTGTCGATCAGGTTGGCGAAGGCGCGGCGCAGCGCCACCGGCCGCGCCGCCAGCGCCGCACGGGCGGGGCCGGCATAGCGCGCCGGTCGTCCCGCGTCGGCGTGGTCGTCGCACAGGCTCTCCAGCAGGCTCGCCAGGTCGACGCGCGTGCGCGGCTCGGCCCGCGCGTCGTCGCGCGCGAAGGCGAGCGTGGCGTCGAGCATCGTGCGCATGTCGTCGAGGTCGTCGAACGCCTTCTTCTGCTGCTCGGCGTCCTCGATGTACTCGGCGCGCAGCCGCAGCCGGGTCAGCGCCGTGCGCAGGTCGTGGGAAATGGCTGCCAGCATCCGGGTGCGGTCGTCGACCATGCGGCGGATGCGGGCCTGCATGCGGTTCATCGCGCGCGTCGCCTGGCGCAGCTCGCGCGAGCCGTCCTCGGGCAGTGGCGGGCCCATCACGTCGACGCCGAGCCGCTCGGCCGCGGCGGCGAACCGGCGCAGCGGCCGGGTCACGCGGTGCGAGGCCCACACCGCCGCCAGCGCGACCGCCAGCCCGATCGCGACCAGCCAGCCGGTCATCCGCATCCCCCAGCGCGGCGGCGACGGGTCGAGCTCGACGACGAAGACGTACCACCGCCCCGGGCCGGCGGCGACTGCGACGCCGATCCGGCTGCGCAGCGGCGGGAACGACGCCGGCGGCGCATCGTCGCTGCGCGACAGCAGGCGCACGTCCTGCGCGCGGACCGCCGCCGGTCCCAGCGCGTCGCGCAGCAGCGCCGCGGCGCGCGCGGCATAGGGCCGCCGCGAGCCTTCCCACGCCGGCGGCGCCTGCGCGATGCGGACCGCCAGGCCGGGGCCGTTGAGCGCGGCGACGATCGCCGACAGCCCGTCCGCGGGCGCGGCGTCCAGGAGCGCCACCGCGGCGGCGATCTGGCGGCCCTGCTCGGCGGCGAACTGCCGCGTCGCCTCGCGCCCGCGGCCGAAGGTGTCCACGACATACGTCCCGATCAGGACCGCCGCCAGCGCGGCGAGGACGACCAGCGTGATGCGCCACGCGAAGCCGCCCGGCCAGGCGCGTGCGGCGGGCGGTGCGGTCATCGCTTGCGCACCTCGCACGACAGCACGTAGCCGCCGCCGCGCACGGTCTTGATCAGCTCGGGCGTCTTGGGGTCGGCCTCGACCTTGCGGCGCAGCCGGCTGAGCTGGACGTCGACCGCGCGGTCGAACGCCGCCGCGTCGCGGCCGCGCGTCAGGTCGAGCAGCTGGTCGCGCGTCAGCACGCGGTTGGGCCGGTCGACGAACGCCAGCAGGAGCTCGTACTCGCCTCCGGTCAGCGTCACCAGCGCGCCGTCGGGTGCGGTCAGGGAGCGCCGCGCCGTGTCGAGTCGCCAGCCGGCGAACTCGTAGACGGCGCCGTCGGCGGCATCGGCCGGGGCCGGCGCCCCGCCCGCGCGGCGCAGCACCGTGCGGATGCGCGCCAGCAGCTCGCGCGGGCTGAACGGCTTGGCCATGTAGTCGTCGGCGCCCATCTCCAGCCCGACGATGCGGTCCGGCTCCTCGCCCATCGCCGTCAGCATGATCACCGGCAGGGTGGAATTGGCGCGCAGGCGCCGGCACAGGCTCAGCCCATCCTCGCCCGGAAGCATCAGGTCGAGCACGACGAGGTCGAAGCGGCCGGTCTCCAGCATCCGGAACATCGCGCGGCCGTCCGCTGCAGTGTCCACCCGCAGCTCGTGCCTGCGCAGGTAGCGCGCCACGAGGTCGCGGATCTCGCGGTCGTCGTCGACGACCAGGATATGCGGGGCGGTGTTCATGCGCGGCCGATTATAGGCATCGCCGCATCCGCCGCCGCAGTTTCGTGTAACGCGACGGTGTCGCGGCCGGCCCTGCAACACTTCGTTACACTTCGGGGGGTGCTGCGAAACACGCCGGAAAAGCGCCGGCCCCATGTCTGTTGCGAGCGGCGGAAGCCGCCCCACTCAGACAGGATGGAGACCATGAAACGCTCACTTCTCCTTGCCGGCGCCGCCGTCGTCGCCCTCGCCGGCGGCATCGCGCTGGCGCAGCCGGCGGCCTTCGGCATCGCGCCGGCGGCGGCCCAGGAGCGCGGCGACGGCGCGCGCGCCGACCGCGACCATCGCGGCCATCACGGCTGGCACCGCGGCGGCCCGCGGTTCGACCGTGTCTGCGGTCCCGAGCGCGCCGAGCGGCTGGAGGACATGCTGGCGGTCGCCGAGCGGCGGCTTGCCATCACCGCGGCGCAGCGTACCTCGTGGACCAACCTGACCGCGGCGCTGCGCGATGCTTCCACCAAGGTCGGGGCGACGTGCGACAGCCTGAAGGCAGGCCGCGACGACACCAGCGCGCCGGCGCGGCTGGCGCGCATGGAGACCGTGACCCAGACCGGGACCGCGGTCATCCAGGCGGTGCGCCCGTCGTTCGACGCGTTCTACGCCGGCCTCAGCGCCGAGCAGAAGACCAAGCTCGACCGGCTGATGTCGCGCCATCGCGGGTAGCAAGAAGGGACGGCGCGCGGCGAGGCCGCGCCGCGCGCCGCGCCTGACAGGACTCCCGCATTGCCGTCGCGCAGCCGGACCGTCATGATGGCAGCCGCAAGAGGCAGGGAGGCCCCGCATGCCGCTCGACGGCGCCCGCTTCGTCGACGCCGACGGCGTCGCGACCCGCTATTTCGTCCACGGCGACGGCCCGCCGCTGGTGCTGCTGCACGGCGGCAACACCGGCTCCGTCACTGCCGCCCACTGCGCGGAGGATTTCGATCTCAACGTCGCCGGGCTGGCGCGGCACTACCGGGTCTTCGCCGTCGACCGGCTCGGCCAAGGCCTGACCGGCAACCCGCGCGGCGATGCCGACTACACGATCGCCGCGTCGGTGCGCCACACCCATGCCACCCTGCGCGCGCTCGGCCTGTCGCAGGTCCACCTGGTCGGCCACTCGCGCGGCGGCTACGTCGCGGCAGCGCTCACCGCGGCGCACCCGGAACTGGTCGCGAGCGTCACCGTCATCGACAGCAACACGCTGGCGCCGGGCATCGGGCGCAACGACATCGTGTTCCATGACCTCGACGGGCCGCGGCTGACGCGCGAGAGCCAGCGCCGCGTGCTGGAGAAGTTCTGCTGCGACCCCGCCTGCGTGACCGACGGCTGGGTCGATGCGCTGACCGCCGTCGCCGCCCGCGACGAGTACAAGCAGGCGGTCGACCGCATGGTCGGCGCCGGGCTGCTGCACTCCCAGTTCCTGCCCCAGCTCGAGGCGGACAAGGAAATGCTGCTCGCCCGCATCCGCGACATCGGGCTGCAGCGGCCGACGCTGCTGGCGTGGGGCTACGACGACCCCACCGCGTCGATGCGCCTGGGCATCGAGCTCTACGAGATCCTGGCCGCGCGCGAGCACCGAAGCCGCTTCCACGTCTTCAACCGGGCCGGACATTTCTGCTACCGCGAGCATCCGGCGCGCTTCAACGCCGTCGTGCACGGCTTCATCCAGCACGCGTGAGGGCGCCGGCATGGACCCGAGGGAAGCGAAGTTCATCGACGTCGAGGGCGTCCGCACCCGCTATTTCGAGAAGGGGACGGGCGACCCGCTGCTGCTGGTGCATGGCGGCAACGTCGGCTCGCCGCACGCGGCCGACTGCGCGTTCGACTGGGACCTCAACTTCGACGGCCTCGCCCGCGACTTCCGGGTGATCGCCGTCGACAAGGTCGGCCAGGGCTTCACCGACAACCCGCTGCGCGACGCGGACTACACGATGCACGCCACCGTGCAGCACGTCGCCGGCTTCCTGAAGGCGATGCGGCTCGATGGCGTGCACCTGGTCGGACATTCGCGCGGCGGCTACCTGACCTGCCGGCTGACCCTGGAGCGGCCGGAACTTGTACGCTCGTGCACCATCGTCGACAGCGCCACCCTCGCGCCCGGCCAGGGCCGCAACCACATCGTATTCCGCGACTGGCCGCAGCCGCCGCTGACCCGCGACAGCCAGCGCTGGGTGCTGGAGCGCTACTCCTACGGCCCGGCGGTCGTCACAGAGCCGTGGCTCGACGAGATGATGCGCGTCGTCGCGCGGCCCGAATATGCCGCGGCGGTGGCGAAGATGGAGGAGGGCGGGCTCGACCGCACGCAGTTCCAGCCCGGCCTCGGCCGCGACCGGGCGGAGACGTTCCGCTGGATCTGCGGCCGCGGCCTCGCCTGCCCCACCCTGGTCGTGTGGGGCCGAAACGACCCGACCGCGACCCTGGACCAGGGCTACGCGCTGCTGGAGATGCTCACCCTGCGGCAGAAGCGGACCGAGTTCTCGGTGTTCAACCACTCGGGCCACTTCACCTATCGTGAGCACCCGGCGGCGTTCAACGCGCTGGTCGGCGGGTTCTGCCGCAGCACCTGAGCTATTCGGCCGCCGCCTTGCGGGTCAGCCCGTCGAGGTGGGCGACGATTTCGTCGAGCGGCAGCACGTCGGCGTATTTGTGGTGCATGTCGAACAGGTTGACCTTGTGCGTCAGCGGGCAGCGGTCGAACACGCATTCCTCTGCCACCGTCACGTGGTAGCCGTTGGAATACGCATCGACGGTGGAGGCGCGCACGCAGCCCGACGTGCTTTCGCCGCACACGATCAGGCTGCGCACGCCGAGCCGCGTCAGGTGCGCGACCAGCGGCGTGCCGTAGAACGCGCTCGCCCGCTCCTTGCGGATCAGGATGTCGGAGGGCTCGGGCTTGAACGCCTCGAAGATCTCGAACTGGTCGTCGCCGACGTCGTAGCCGACCTGCCGGTTGGTCGAGCGCACCCGGTTCTTGTTGACCGAGGAGGTGAGGTAGATGACCGGCAGCCCCGCCGCGCGTGCGGCGGCGAACAGCTTCTTCGTCGGCTCGATCGCGTCCCAGGCGTAGACGCCGCAGCTGTTGGGGAATTCGTCGGCGAGCTCGTGCGGCAGCTTGCGCCCGCCGCGATAGACGAAGTTGTAGAGGTCGATGGCGAGCAGGGCAGGCCGCTCGCCGACCCTGAGCGCGCGCCGGTAGCCCTGGTAGGTCTTGAGATCCTCCGGCCCGAAGATGTCCTTCCAGCACCGGTCCTCGAAATCGCGCGCCATCGTCGTTCTCCCTCTCAGTCGTCCCACGCCGGGCCCCAGCCCGGGTCGATCACCCGCTCGTGCGCGGGCAGCGCGTCGATCGCGGCCATGTCCTCGGCGTCGAGCGCGAAGTCGAAGATCTCCAGGTTGGCGCGGGCATGGGCCTCGCTGCCGGCCTTGGGGATTGCCACGATGCCGTCCTGCTGCATCAGCCAGCGCAGCGCCACCTGCGGCCCGGACTTGCCGTGCTTGCGGCCGATCGCGGCCAGCGCCGGCTCGCGGGTCAGCAGGCCGCGGCCGAGCGGGCTGTAGGCGGTAAGCGCCATGCCGTGTCTGGCCAGCGCCGCGCGCAGCCGCTCCTGGCGCATCATCGCGTGGCATTCCACCTGGTTGCACAGGAGGTCGGCATGGTGGGTGCCGACCGCCTCGTCGAGGTGGTGCAGGGTGAAGTTGCTGACCCCGATGAAGCGCGCCTTGCCGGCGGCGCGCACGGCCGTCAGCGCGCGCAAGGTCTCGCCCATGGGCACGGTGTCGTTGGGCCAGTGGATCAGCAGCAGATCGACGTAGCCGGTCTTGAGCTTGCGCAGGCTCTCGTCGGCCGAGCGCTGTAGCGCGCCGTCGCGCATCTCGCTGCGCCACACCTTGGTGGTGACGAAGATATCGGCGCGATCCACCGCCGTCCCGCGCAGAGCCGTGCCGATCGCCGCCTCGTTGCCGTAGGCCTGGGCGGTGTCGATGTGGCGGTAGCCGAGGTCGAGCGCGGTCCGCACCATGCGGGTGCAAGCCTCGCCCGACAGTCCCGAGGTGCCGAAGCCGATGCGCGGCAGCCGCGCGCCCTTGAGCTCGATGTGGTCCAATCCCGGCCCCGATGCGCGAGGCGCGCGCCCGGCCGGCGCGCGCCTCCTCTCGGCCTCATTATAGCCGGGACTGCGGTCCCGCCAACGGCGGGTGGCGCCTATTGCGGGCGCGCCTGCGCGTCGTGCTTCTGGCGGTAGATGCGCTTGCTGGCCCTGTTCTGGGCCTTGGTGAGCGCGGCACGCTCGCGCTTGGTGACGGTGCCGTCGGCCTTGGCGCGGTTCTCCATGTTGTCGATGCGGGTCTGGCGCTGCTGCATCCGCTTCGCCTCGGGCTTGTTCAGCGCGCCGGACTCGACGCCCTGGTCGATGCGCTTCTCCTGGTTGGCCTGGCGCTGGTCGATGTTCGGCGTCGCGCCCTGGGCCGACGCCCCGGCGGGCGCGGCCAGGACGGCGGCGGCCAGCGCAGCGGCCAGCATGTTGATGCGGTTCATCTCGTCCTCCATCCAAACGCGGCGGCGCCCCGTCGGCACCGCAAAGCTGTCACGCGAGGCGCCGCGAAACCCTGCGCTAGGCGCGAAGCAGAGGCTCGAACGGGCGGATCCCAGCGCTGTCCGGGAATATCACGGAATCGGTTTCGCGTTTGCCAACACCCAGGTGCGCGGTGAGCACGCCCTTCAGCACCGCGCGCATATCCATGGTGGGGGCAAGGTCGCGGCCTTCGAACAGCCGGTCGGGCGTGAGGCCGGGCCAGCGCGCGACCACCCGGCCGCCGGCCACCGCGCCGCCGGCGAGGAAGGCGACGGAGGCGGTGCCGTGGTCGGTGCCGCCGGTCCCATTGGGCGCGGCGGTGCGGCCGAACTCGGTGACGATCGCGACGACGGTCTGCCGCCATGCCGGGCCGAGGCCGGCCTTCAGGATGTCGATGCCGGCGGCCAGCGCGCCGAGCCGCCCGGCCAGCCGTCCCGTCGCCGCGCCCTGGCCGGCGTGGGTGTCCCAGCCGCCGACGTCGAGCGCCGCGACGCGCGGCCCGCGCGGGTCCGCCAGCAGCCGCCCGACCGCCTCCGCCGCGGCCTCCAGCGCCGGGTCGCGCCCGGCGCGCGGCCGCCCCGACGGCATCGGGCCGCTGCCGCCCAGCACCTCGCCGGTCATCCGCTGCGCCGCGATCCCGGCGCCGATCGCCGGGCCGAGCACCGGGTCGCCGCGGTAGAGCAGGGCGACCTGCTCCAGGAAGCCGCCGTCGGCCGCGGGCATCGCCTGCGGCGCCCACGAGCCGACCGGCGTCGCGCCGCGCAGGATCAGCGGCACGCCGTTGCCCACGGCGAGGCCGAGCCGGCGGTCGCCGCCGCCCATCAGGCCGAGGGCGCGGTTGAGCCAGCCGTCGCGCCGGCCGTGCGGCGTCGCGCCGCCGCTCTCCAGCAGGTCTTGGCCGTCGAAGTGCGACCGCGACCGGTAGGGCGAGGCGACGGCATGCACCACCAGCAGCTCCTGCGCCCGGTAGAACGCGTGAAGCGGCGCCAGGGCCGGGTGCAGCCCGTACCGCCCGTCGAGGTCGAGCGCGCCGTCGGCCGCGCCGGGCGCCGGCAGCGCGAGCGCGCCGCGGACCGCCGCATAGTCGGGATCGGCATAGGGCGGCACGGCGGCGAGCCCGTCGAGCGCGCCGCGCAGCAGCACCACGACCAGTCGCCGGTCCGTCGCGGCGTTGGCAAGGGCGAACGGGACGAAGGCGGTCATCGGCGCGGCGGCGGCAGCGGCGCCGAGCAGGCGGATCAGGACGCGTCGCGGCAGCACGGCCTACCTCCTCTGGAACTCGGGCGCCATCAGCGCCAGCGCGATCGACTCGCGTTGCGAACCGGCGCGGGCGACGGCGGCGCGGGTCTGCGGACCGGCCAGCGGCCCGAGCGCCGCGTCGAGCAGCCCTGCGCCAGTGACCGGGCCGGCCGCCGCGCGGCCACCGGCCGCCAGCGCCCATTCGCTGCGCCTGACCACGGACTCCGGGCCGATCCAGGCGTCGGCGTCGTCCGGCCAGCCTTGCGGCGACGGGGCGGCGAACGGCGCCTGGCCGAGCAGGCGCAGCGCGCCGAGCAGTTGCATGCGTTCGCCCTCGGCGCCGGCGGCACGTAGCGCCGCGACCACGAACTCCGCGCCGGTCTTCACCTTGGTCAGCGGCGCCCAGGCGTCGGGCAGGGCGATCATCGCCCGCGCCAGGGCCGCGAGATCGCCGTCGGTTTCCGCGAATGTGCGCGCCAGGCGCGCCACGACGGACTCCGGCGGCGCATCGGCGACGAAGTGGCGGGCGAAGCGCGTCGCGACGTGCCGCGCGGTCGCCGGGTGGCGCGCCAGCAGGTCGAGCGCCGCCTCGCCCTCAGCCATGCCGTCCTCGGCGAACCGCCGGCCGAGCAGGACCTTGTCGCCCGGCTCGTGCAGCACGGCGTGGAAGGCGAAGCCGCCCGGCGTGCCGCCGCCGGGCCGGTCGCCGCGCTCCAGCGACCAGCCGGTCAGGATGCGCGCCAGCGCGCGCACGTCGTCCTGCGCATAGCCGCCGTCGACGCCGAGCGTGTGCAGCTCCAGGAGCTCGCGCGCGAAGTTCTCGTTCAGCCCGCGCTCGCGCCGGCGGCCGGCGCGCGAGGCCGGGCCGATCGAGGCCGCGTTGTCGAGATAGACCAGCATCGCCGGGTGGCGCGCCACTGCGCCCAGCATGTCGCGGAACCGGCCGGCGACGTGGGGGCGGATCGCCTCGCGCTCGAAGCCGCCGGCGAGCCCCAGCACCGGCGGGCGCTGCACCGACACGGTGAAGTGGTTCGACCAGAAGGCGACCAAGCGTTCGCGGAACGGCGCGTCGCTCGCGATCTGGGCCTGCGTCCGTCGCGTCGCCTCGTCGATGTAGATCTCGCGGTAGCGGTCGCGGATCAGCCGCTCGATCTCGCCGTCGCCCTGACGCCGCGCCGCCATCAGGGCGGCCATGTTCTCCGCTGCGGGCGCCAGGCCGCGCAGGGAAGCGGGCGGCGGCGACTCGCGGCCGAGCTGCGCGGCCAGCCAGTCCGGTGCGCCGGCGCGCGCGATCTCGGCGATCTCGCCCGGGCGCGCGCCCAGGCCGAAGCGCACCGCGGCGACCGCGGCGTCGTGACGGCTCACGGCAGCGGCCTCACCGGTTGCGCCGCCACGATCCGGCGGCGGGTATCGGCCGGCAGCCTTGCCAGCGCGTCGGCGGCGGCGAGCTGCACGGCGTGCTGCAGCTCGCCGCTGCGCGCGCGCACGGCCTCGAACGCGGCCTCGAGCGCCTGGCGATCGAGCGTGTCGGCCGCCAGCAGCCCGCGCAGCCGCTCACGCGCAGCCCGCAGCTCGCGTCCGGCGGCGGCGATCTGCGGCCGCCGCGCGGCCAGCGCCGCGACGAACGCCGGGCGGTCTTCGGCCGGGACCGCGTCCATCATGCGGCGCAGGGCGGCCGGGATCGCGCGCTCGCCGGCCGCCGCCGCCGGCTCCGCCGCCTGGCGGCTCTCTCGCGCGGCGCCGAAATAGCGTCCGGCGGCGATGCCGCCGACGAACACGTTGGCCGCCAGCGACAAGAACAGCAGCGCCAGCAGCCAGCCGACCGCGCGCGGACCGATCGTCACCATATCGGCCGCTCCACGGCGAGAAGCGATGTCCCGCCGTCGCCGTCGCCGTGATCGGCGGGCGGGCCGCCGCCGACCAGCCCGCTCCAGCCCAGCACGAAGCCGACCGCGCAGGCGGTGGCGAGGCCGGCGATGCGCGGCCAGCCGATCGCGATGCGCCAGTCGCGCCCGGCGGCCGCCGGCCGCGGCTGCGCCGCCGCCATCGCCCGGGCGGCCAGCGCCGCCGCGTCGATCGCCGGCGTCGCCGGCTGCCACGCCGCCAGGGCCCGATCGAGCGCCCGCGCGTCGGCGAGTAGCGCGCGCGCCTCGGCCGAGCGGGCGAGGAGGGCGCCGGCCGCCGCGCGCGCGTCCGCCGGCCAGCGCGCCGGGTCGCCGCCGTGCGCGCCGATCAGCGTCTCGAGGTGCGACAGCCGCATGTCAGGCTCCGGACGTTTCGGGGAGCACGAGGTCGTCGAGCTGCGTCCTGAGCGTGCGGCGCGCGCGCACCAGGAGCGATTCGACCGCTCCGACGCTGATGTCGAGGATCGCCGCCGCTTCGGCGTTGGACAGGTTCTCGTAATGGCACAGGGTCAGCGCGGCACGCTGGCGCTCGGGCAGCGCGGCCACCGCCGCCGCCACCCGGCCGGCGGCCTCGCTGCGGGCGACCGCCGCGAAAGCGCCCGGCGCGGGGTCGGCGACCTCTCCGGCCGCCTCGATGCCGTCCCAGGCCGGGCGGCGGCGGCGGTCCAGGCACAGGTTGACGACCACGCGGTAGAGCCACGTCGACACCGCCGCGCCGCCCGCGCGGTCAGCCTGGGCCTGCCAGTCCGGCGCCTTCTGCCAGGCCCTCAGGAACGCTTCCTGCACGATTTCCTCGGCGTCGCTGCGGTTGCCGGTGACGCGCACGGCAATCGCCGCCGCACGCGCCGCGTGGCGCGCCACCAGGGTCGCGAAGGCGGCCCTGTCGCCGCGAGCGGCGCGGCCCATGAGTTGGTCGTCGGTTCCGTCGCTCATCGCGGCCGCGCAGACACGCCACTGCATTGTCACGCGCGAGGGCGGCGAACCCTGCGTGCGAAGCGGCCGTAATGATCGTCGGGTTGCAAGGGGGCGGCAAGGCGGCGCCGCGGCCGAAGCCGCCTAGGCGGCCGGGAAGAAGCTCAAGACGGCATCGGCCGCCAGGAAAATGCCGTAGATCGCCGCCGCGGCCACCAGCCAGGCTGCGGCGAACAACCCGGCCCAGACGCCCGCCGCCGGCCGTCGCGGCAGCGCCGCGGGCCGGTCGAATGCGCGACGGGCCCGTCCGATCCGCAGGACAGGCACGTCGCGAACATAGGTCTCACCGTCCGGCACGGATCCCCGCCGCCGGCTCGACGAGGTCGATTCTCGGCATGCCCGTGTCGGACGCGGACTGCGCACGCATCAGAAGCATGCCAGTGAAGAGCCACCCGCCGGCAATCACCAGACCCACCAGTAACGTCGCGATGCGCCGCTGCATCACACGGGACATGATCTCCCCCCGATCGTTCCGTGTCGTCAGGATCGCCTGCCCTCGGACCTGCCGCCGCGCCATGCGATGCGCGACAGCCCCCACCCGCCCGTTGGCTGCCGTCGGCCTGCACCCGCGCCCGGGGCGGCCGACATGGAATGTGCCGGCATGGTCGCTGCCCGCCCGTCGGTTGTCTGCCGGCGCTTTCGTGTCAAAGTCATGTCCGCCCGACGGCGCGGCGGCGGCGCGGCGCGGCAGCCTCCGTGCCGGCCGGCCGGCCGGGATGCCGCTCCAGCCAGCCTTCGATGGGCACGCGATGGTGGGACGCCAGACGACGGAAGGCGGCGTATTCGCGCCGCGGCAGCTCCTGGAACGCCCAGTGGTCGAGCTCCAGCCACTCGCGGCCGGTCAGCGGCCCGAACTGTCGGCCCATCTCCGTTTCCCACGCCGAAGGAGGCTGCGCCACGCGCTTCGGCCCCCGCACGTCCCCTGATTCGTCCCGATCCTGGTCGAACAACGCACCCACCCGCTTGCGCCTGCGCCTCGCGGTGCCCGACCGCATCCCACCGAGACTACATTGCACGCCGATCCTAGCGGCTTCGCCGGTGGTCGCTTGTGGTAACTTAGTGACACAGCACTTTGCGCTCTCATAAAAGAGGGCCGATAAATAAGGGTCAGTAGAGACGCTTCCATTCGTAAAGAGAAGCCAAGGGCTTAGCCGGATATTGTATTCGGCGGGGCATCGGCCTGCCGGCGAGACAACAATTTGTTAACGAAATTTTTTCCTTAATTTCCGACCTGCCGCCGGAACGCGCGAGGGCCTTGACGGCTGGTGAAGGAAACGTAAAAATCACAGTCGATTGCGGGTGGTTACGAAAATCGTTGCTAGCGGTGTCGGGCGGCAGGTTCCCTTGCGCGTGAGCGGAGAGGGGCGCAGCTATGGCGTCGTTCATGGGGTGTTGATGGACCGGTGTCGACGCGATCGCGGCGGGCCGACCACCGGGCGCGACGGTCGCCCGCTGTCGCCGTTCGGGTTGGGAGCGGTCATGCGTGGTTGGCGGGGGTTGGTCATGGCGGCGGTGGTGGGCGGTTGCGCCCTGGAGCCGCCGATGGCCGGGCGCACCCCGGAACCGGACCAGCCCGACGCCATGATCGCGCGGGCGGGCGAGGCGCCTGACTTCGCGCCGCGCGGCGACGGTCGGGTCGTCCCGATCCCGCCGATCCCGCTGCGCAAGCCGACGCCGCCGCCGACGCAGTCGGCCCTGCGCACGCCTGAGCTCGCCGTGTCCGCCGCCGGCCTGGCCGCCGTGCCGGCCGCGGCGCCGCCGGAGAGCCACGACACCCGCGAGCCGCCGCAGCTGTCGCCGGAGATGCTCGTGGGCCTCAGCGAGCAGGAAACACACCAGCTTCTCGGCCAGCCCAACACGGTGCGGCGGGAACCCCCGTCCACGGTTTGGAATTATGCCGCTGGCGATTGCTCTCTCGACGTCTATTTCTATTTCGACCTTTCCACCAGCCGCTTCCGGTCCCTCGCCTATGAGCTCAAAACTGCAAGACGAACGGACGATGCGCAGCAACTCTGTCTCGGTGACATCCAAACTATCCACGCCAGCCGTTAGGGCGGACGTGGAGACACCGACCAAGGTCGTGCTCGTCGACGACGACGACCTGTTCCGCGAATCGCTGGAACGCAACCTGGTCGATGCCGGGTTCGACGTCGTCGGCTTCGGCGACGGCATGTCGGCGCTCAGCTATCTTTCGGCGGCGGAGGCCGCCGACGTGGTGCTGCTCGACTGGAAGATGCCGGTGATGAACGGCATCGAGGTGCTGCGCCGGCTGACCGGCCTGAACCGCGAGATTCCGGTCATCTTCCTGACCGTGCTGTCCGACCAGATCTACGAGGAGGCGGCGCTGCTCACCGGCGCGGTCGACTTCGTCGAAAAGTCGCGCAGCTTCTCCATCCTGCTGCGCCGGATCGAGCTGATCCTGGGCGGGACCCGCGCCAAGGCGAGCCGCGCCGGGGCGACGCCGGAATCGGACCTGCTGCGCCGCGGCCGGCTCGAACTCCACCTCGACATCAGCCGCGCGTTCTGGAACGGCAAGCAGGTCGACTTGACGGTGACGGAGTTCAAGCTGGTGCACTGCCTGGCCGAGCGGGTCGGGCGCGACGTGCGCTATCGCGAGCTCTACGACCTTGTGCGCGGCCCTGGCTTCCTGGCCGGCGACGGGATCGAGGGCTACCGCGCCAACATCCGTACCTTCGTCAAGCGCATCCGCCAGAAGTTCCGCGACATCGACGGCGAGTTCGGCCAGATCGAGAACTTCCCCGGCTTCGGCTACCGTTGGATGAACGAGGAGCCGGACGACGGCTAGAATCGACGACTCGCTGGCCGCACCGGGGTTCCGTCGGCGGTTTCGCTTGCCGTCCGCACGTCTCGTCGCCCATGATCGAGCCGACGAAACTGCAGAAGAGGCCGTTCCGGCTGACGAAATGGCTCGCGCCGGGTCCGTGACGACACCGCTGCCGGTGCCCGCGACGCCGGCGGCCCACCGGATATGGCGTTCGTTCGCCGCGAAGTTCGTCATCCTGCTGACGATCTTCCTTGCGGTCCCGCTGGTCACCTACACCCAGTTCCGCGCGGCCGACTCCGATAAGAAGGCGCTGGTCCTCAAAGGCGTGGAGGACCAGGGCCGGCTGATGGCCGAAAGCCTTGCCCCGCTGCTCGATCGCTTCGACCCGCGGTCGACCGTCAACCTCAGCCAGGCGCTGGCGCGGCTGACCAACGACACCACCAAGGCGAAGCTGCTCTACCGGCCGGCCGGCGCGGCCGACCTCAAGAACTTCTTCTACGTGGCGGCGACCCCGATGGTGCCGCCGGAGTACCTCGAGCGCGAGCAGGCCGAGCTCGGGCTCGCCGGCGTGATCGACCAGCTGCCGGCGATCTGCCAGGGCGGGCAGCCGGTACCGCTGCGCTTCACCAACCCGGCGGGCGAGGAGGAGGTGCTGACTTCCCTTACGCCGGTGGTCGCGGCGTCGGGCTGCTGGGTGCTGATCACCTCGCATGGCACGCGCGACTACCTCGGCACCTCGATCGGCCAGCCGTACTGGAAGACGCCGGAGATGCAGGCGACCGGCGCGATCTACGTGCTGGTCGTCCTGGTGGTCGCCTGGATGTTCTTCGACGCCTGGCGGAGCCTGAACCGGTTCGAGCGGCTGGCGCGCAACATCCGCACCGCCGGCACGGCGTTCGCCTCCTTCTCGCAGCTCAACCGCATCCCCGAGCTCGACGGCGTGGCGGAAGAGTTCGACCGGCTGGTCCAGTCGCTGCAGTCCTCGGCCGAGCGTATCCGGCGCACCGCCGAGGAGAACGCCCATGCGTTCAAGACGCCGCTCGGCGTCATCTCGCAGTCGGTGGAGCCGCTCAAGCGCGCCGTGTCGCCGGACAACGCCCGCGGGCACCGGGCGATCGAGGTCATCGAGGAAGCGGTCCACCGGCTCGACAAGCTGGTCTCGGCGGCGCGCCAGACCGACGAGGCGACGGCCGAGCTGGTCGACCCGCCGCGCCAGCGCATCGACCTCTCCCGCCTCCTGGGCGAGCTCACCAATGCCTATCGTGAGGCGCCGCGCGCCGACGGGGTGTCGGTGCGCTCCACGATCGAGCCGGGCATCTTCGTGGCCGGCGGCGCCGACCTCCTGGAAACCGTCGTCGAGAACCTGGTCGACAACGCGCTCAGCTTCTCGCCGCCGAGCGGCAAGGTCGCGGTCGTCCTGCGCCGCAATGCCGGGCGCGCCGAGCTGCTGGTCGAGGACGAGGGGCCCGGCGTCGACCCGGCGCTGACCGAGCGCATGTTCGATCGCTATTTCTCGCAGCGTCCCGCCGAGCCCGATGACGCCAAGGCGCACGAGCGCCCGTCGCATTTCGGCATCGGCCTGTGGATCGTGCGCCGCAACGTCGAGGCGATCGGCGGCAGCGTCGTGGCCGAGAACCGCGCAACAGGCGGCCTGCGCATGCGCGTCACCCTGCCGCTGGCGCGGTAGCGCCCTCAGTTCGCCCCGAACACCGGCAGGTTGACGCCGGTGACGGCGCGCGCGGCGTCGGAGGCGAGGAAGACGATGACGTCGGCGATCGCGGCGGGCGGCACCCATCTGGCGAAGTCGGCGCCGGGCATGTCGGCGCGGTTCTGCGGCGTGTCGATCACGCTGGGCACGACCGCGTTGACGGTCACGCCGGTCCCCTTCATCTCGCCCGCCAGGCTCTCGGTCAGGCGCATCACCGCGCTCTTGGCCGCGCCGTAGGCGGCGAGCCCCGGCACGCCCGCCAGCGCCGCGCCGGCGCCGACGTTGACGATGCGGCCCCAGCCGCGCGCGGTCATCGACGGGATCGCGGCGCGGCTGGCGTTCAGCGCCGTGCGCAGGTTGATCGCCAGCATGAAATCCCACGTCGCGAGGTCGTCCTGCGCCACCGGCGTGCCGCCGCGGAAGCCGCCGACCGTGTTGACCAGGATGTCGAGCCGCCCGAACCCGCCGAGGACATCTTCGGCCATGCGCACGGCGGCGGCCGGTTCGGTGAGGTCGACGCCGCCGATCACCAGCCGGCGCGACGGGTCGTCCAGGCTTGCCTGCCGCGCCTCGATGTCGGCGAAAGGCGCGGCGTCGACCAGCACGGTCCGCAGGCCGGCGACCGCGAACGCCGCGGCCGTTGCCACGCCCAGGTTGCCGGCCGCACCGGTGACCACTGCGACGCGATCGTCCGCCATTTCCGCTCCTCCTCAGATCCACGGCGGCAAAGTCTAGCATCCGCCGGGGGTTTGGTGTCCGGCCCCGATCCCGTATCATCGCCGCCGAACGCCACAGGAGGCTCGACCGTGGACAGGACGCTCATCAGGAACGGCCGCATCATCTCGATGGACCCCGCGGTGGGCGATCCGCGCGCCGACGTGCTGGTCGAGGGCGAGCGCATCGCCGCCATCGGCCCCGACCTCGCCGCCGACGGGGCGGCGGTGATCGACGCCAGAGACATGATCGTGATGCCCGGCTTCGTGAACGCGCATCTGCATACCTGGCAGACCGGAATCCGCGGCATTGCGGGCGACTGGACGATGACCGACTACCTGCGCGCGATGCATGCCGGCCTCGCGCCCGCCTTTACCCCCGACGACATCTACATCGCCAACCTGGTCGGCGCGCTGAACCAGCTCAACAACGGCGTCACTACGCTGTTCGACTGGTGCCATAACAACCCGACGCCGGCGCACACCGACGCCGCAATCGCCGGGCTTGCCGAATCCGGCATCCGCGCGGTGTTCGGCCACGGCTCGCCCAAGCCCGACGCTAAGGAAGGCGACCTGCCGTTCAGCCACAAGCCGCACCCGGCCGGCGAGATCGCGCGGCTGCGCAAGGGGCGCTTCGCCGCCGACGACGGGCTGATGACGCTCGCGATGTGCATCCTGGGCCCGCATTATTCGACGTGGGAGGTGACGAAGGGCGACTTCGAGCTGGCGCGCGACCAGGACCTCGTCGTGAGTTGCCACGTCGGCGGCGCCACCGGCATGGTGCCCGACGGGTTCGAGCGCTTGGCGGCGGCGAAGCTGCTGTCGCCGCGGCTCAACGTCGTGCACGGCAACAACCTCACCGACGACGTGCTGAAGTCGCTGGCGGACGCCGGCTCTAACGTGACGGTGACGCCGGAGCCGGAGATGCAGATGGGCTTCGGCTACCCGCTGACCGGTCGCCTCGTCGCGCTCGGCGCGCCGCCCTCCATCGGCGTCGACATCGAATCGGGCATCGGCGGCGAGATGTTCACCGTCATGCGCATGGCGATGCAGATGCAGCGCGCCGTCGACAACGAGCCCTATGCCCGGGCCGGCAAGGCGCCGCCCAGGCTGGCGGTCGGCCCGCGCGACGCGCTGGCGTGGGCGACCGTGCACGGCGCCCGGATGATGGGGCTGGAGAAGCGCACCGGCTCGCTCACCCCCGGCAAGCAGGCCGACGTCATCCTGATCCGGGCCACCGACCTCAACCTGTTCCCGGCGCACAACCCGGTGCAGGCGGTGGTGCTCCACGCCAACCCGTCGAACGTCGATAGCGTCATGGTGGCGGGCAAGTTCCGCAAGCGCGGCGGCCGGCTGCTCTACGACGGCCTGCCGGCCAGGATGGCGGCGCTGGAGGCGTCCGGGCGGCGCATCCTGACCAAGGTCGGCCTGCTGCCGGCCGCGGCCTGAGGACCTCCGGCGCTCGCTTGTCAGCGCGGCGCGGCTTGGCCTAAGGTCGCGGCATGGAGGACTTCGTCGCCCGCACCGACCTGATCCCGCGCGACGACCTGCGCGCGCTGTCGCGCCGCAGCGACGGGCCGGCGCTGCTGCACTTGGCGAGCCACCTCGGCGCGCTCGCGCTGTCGGGCACGGCCATCACCTTCGCCGCCGGGACGTGGTGGCTCGCGCCGGCGATGCTGGTCCACGGCGTCCTGCTGGTGTTCCTGTTCACCTCGCACCACGAGTGCATCCACGGCACGGCGTTCCGCACCCGCTGGCTCAACGACGCGGCGAACTGGGTTTTCGCGGTACTGCTCGCCTATCCGCGCACCTGGTTCCGCTGCTTCCACTTCGCGCACCACCGCTACACCCAGGATCCCGCGCGCGACCCGGAGCTGCTGCAGGCGATGCCGGCGACGCGCGCCGCGTTCGCGTGGTGGGCGACCGGGCTGCCCTACTGGTACGGCAAGCTGCGGCTGATCTTGCGCATCGCCGCGACGGCGAAGGTGCAGCCCGCCTTCGTGCCTCCGGCGCAGAAGCCGGCCGTGGTGCGCGAGTGCCGTATCATCCTGGCGTGCTGGGCGGGGGTCGCGGCGCTCGCCGCCGCGACGGACCCGCTGGCGCCGCTGCTCTACTGGATCGGCCCGGCGCTGCTCGGCCAGCCGTTCCTGCGCCTATATCTGAACGCGGAGCACGGCGGCTGCGCCTACACCGGTGATATGCTGCAGAACGCCCGCACCACCTTGGCCGGGCCGGTCGTGCGCTGGCTCGCCTGGAACATGCCCTACCATACCGAGCATCACGTGTTTCCCGCCGTGCCCTACCACGCTTTGCCCGCCGTGCATGCCAGGATGCGCGACCGGCTGCGCGTGACGGCGCCCAGCCACGCCGCGGTCAACCGCGACCTGTGGCGGGCGCTGCCGGCGGCACCTGCAACCGCCGAGGTGAGCGATGGTCGATCGGGTTGAGAAGACCGAGGAAGAGTGGCGCAGCAGCCTGTCGCCGGAGCAGTACCAGGTGTGCCGGCGCCACGGCACCGAGCGCGCCTTCACCGGCAAGTACTGGCAGTCCAAGGACAAGGGCCTCTACCGCTGCGCCTGCTGCGGCAATCCGCTGTTCCGGTCGGAGACCAAGTACGACTCCGGCACCGGCTGGCCGAGTTTCACCACCCCGGTTGCGCCGGACGCCGTGACGACGAAGGAGGACCGCTCGTTGTTCATGCGGCGGGTCGAGGTGATGTGCGCGGCCTGCGATTCCCATCTCGGTCACGTCTTCCCGGACGGACCGGCGCCGACCGGCCTGCGATTCTGCATGAACTCGGTCTCGCTCGACCTCGTCCCGGACGACAAGTGACCGCGCCAAACCCTTCAAGAACAACGCGGTCGCGCCATCCCCGCTAGCCGCCCGAACCGCCCTTGCTGATCCATTACGGCAACCTCGCCGACTATCTGCCGGCGTGGCGCGACCTCGCGTCGCTCGCCGGCGTCCTGGTCGCCGCCCTGCTGCTGACCGGCCTCGGCACCCTGGCCGCCGGCCGGCGTGCGCTGCCGGAGGTGCGGCTGGTCGCCGGCTGGGGCGTGCTGTGCCTGGTGCTGACCGCCTGGGCAGTGGCGGCTCCCGCGTCGCTGCGGATCCCGGCGGCGGCGCTCGGCATCCTGGGCCTGGGCGGGCTGTGGCGCGGCGGGGCCGGCACGGCAGGCCTGTGGCGGCTCGGCGTGCTGACGGTGCCGATCTGGCTGGTCATGGCGGCGGCGCGGCCGTCGCAGATCGACACCTTCCTCAACCTGCTGCCCAATCTCGGCTACCTCTACGAGTACGGGATGCTGCCGGCCGACGGGCGGCCGCCGCATCATTCGTTCCTGCCCGGCGCGCCGTACAACACGCAGTTCGTCGGGTTCGCCGCCTCGCTCGTCGCAGGCCATCTGGCAGCCAATGCGATGAGCCTGTTCAACATCGTGCTGCAGTGCGCGGCCGCGGCGCTGCTGGCGCGCGTCCTGGCCGGCATGCGTGACGCGGACTCGCCGCCTGCCATGACCTGGGGCGCGGCCGCGGGCGGCCTTCTGCTGGCGATCCTGCTCAACCCGGGGTTCGTGCCGCGCACCTTCTTCGCGCCCTACGGCGAGGCGCCGCTGGCGGTCACCATGATGTTCGCCCTGTGGCTCGGCGTCCGGCTGGTCGGGCGCGCGGCCGCCGGCCAGCCGCTGCGGGCCGAGGCGACGGCGCTGGCGCTGGCGCTGGCGGCGATGGTCAACACCAAGCAGTCGGGCGGCGGCTCGATGGCCGCGACGCTCGTCGCGCTGCTGGCGGCCGGCTGGCTGCACCCGGCGGTGCACCGGCTGCGCTGGCTCGGCGTGCTGGCCGCTGCGGCGGTGCCGGCGGCCGTCCTCTACGCCGCCTGGCGGCTCTATGTCGCCGGTGCGTTCGCCGGCCGCGGCGAGCTCGCGCTGCTGCCATTCGCATCGTGGCACTGGAGCCTGCTGCCCGACATCCTGCTCGGCATCGTGAACCAGATCGCGCGCCGCGCCTTCCTGTTCGTCGTGCTGGCGGCGATGGCGGTCGCGGCGGTCGTCGAAGCGCGGAAGCGGCCGCGGGGCGCCGCTGCCCAGGCGCTGACGGCCGCGGTGGCGGCGATCGTCGCGTTCAACGGCTTCCTGCTGTTCACCTACGTCGCGCACTTCCCCGCGGAGTGGTCGGTCGCCGGCCAGAACTATTTCCGCTACATGACGCAGACCTCGCTGATGGCGGTGCTCGCCCTGGCGATATGGCTGGCGCCATCGCTTCGGGACCGCTGGATGGCTTGGCCGCGGCGCGGCCACGCGGCCGCCGTGGCGGCCGGTCTCGCGGCGGCGGCGCCGATCCTCGCCCTGCCGCTGCTGCGCTTCGACCTCTATCCGCCGCAGCCGGCGGTCTGGACCCTGGGCGAACGGGTGTCGGCGGCGCTGGCCGACGGCGACCGCGTCGCCCTGCTGGTGCCGGGCGACACGGCGGACGCGGGCGGCAGCATGCTGCGCGGCGCCATCCTGTTCGCGCCGCCGCGCCGGCACAGGATCGACTTCCGCACCGTCCAGGCGGCCGACCACGCGGCACTGGCCGACGCGGCGGCGGCCGGCTACGGCCGCGCGCTGGTCACCTGCACGCCGCCGGGCGGGCTGGGCGGCGCGCCCGCCGGCGCGGCGGCTTTGCTGGACTACGACGGCGGGGCGTGGCGGCCCGCGGCGGTCTGGCCGTGGCCCGGCGATCATGCGGGGCAGCGCTGGACCGGCCTCCTGTTCCGGCCGACCTTCTGTGGCTAGAAGTCCGATATTCCAACGGCTTGTCGGGGCAGCGTTGTCGCATCGCGCGAACCCGTGTAGGGTGGCGGCAGTCCCCCGCATGGTTGCAAAGATCCGCCGGTCGCCGGCGACGAGATGACCGCACCGATCCCCTTCGCGCGACGGCCGCTGCGCATCGTCCACGTCGGCTCGTTCCCGACCCGGATCAAGGGCGCCTTCATCCATGGCGCGGCGCAGAAATTCAGTAACGGGCTGACGCGGTTGGGGCACTACGTTGTGAACTTCGGCGACCGCGAGCATGCGCGCGCCGCCTCGGTGGTCGGGTTCCGCCAGCTCGGCATCGCTCAGACCAACAAGGCGCTGATCCGGCTGTGCCGCGAGGTGATGCCCGACGTCTTCCTGCTCGGCCACGCCGACCTGATCGCTCCCGAGACCGTCGCCGCCGTCCGCGACGTCGTGCCCGGCGTGCGGATGGTGCAGTGGAACAACGACGGCATGTTCGATGCCGGCAACGTGGCGCGGCTCAAGGCGCGGATCGGGCTGTTCGACGTCACGTTCATCGCCGCGGCGGGACCGGAGGCGGCGCCGCTTCTGGGCCTCGGCGCGCCGGTCGCCTACTTGCCCAACCCGGTCGATCCGTCGGTGGAGCGCGGCCGCGCCTTCCTGCGCGACGACCTCGGCAGCGACCTCCTTTGCCCGGTCGGGAAGGGCGGCGAGGTGCGCTACCATTGCGGCCACGCGCGGACGCCGGAGGACCTGATCGGCCGCATCCGGCGCGATATTCCGGGCCTGCGCTGCGCGATTCCGGGTATGTTCGGCCAGCCTTACGTGCTCGGCCACCGCTACCAGGCGCTGCTCGAGGACGCGCGGATGGGGCTCAACCTGAGCAAGCACAACGACCACCACCTCTATTCGTCCGACCGGCTCGCCCACCTGATGGGCAACGGCGTGCTCGCCTTCGTCGACCGGGCCACCGGGCTTGACCGGTTCTTCGCCGACGACGAGGTCGCGTTTTATGCGACGGAGGACGAGCTGGTCGCCACGCTGCAGGCGCTGCACGGCGACGACGCGCGCCGCCGGCGGATGGCCGGCAACGGATGGCGCACCTGCCACGCGCTGTTCGGCGAGCGCCGGCTGGCCGGCTACATGCTGGCCGCCGCCTACGGCGAGCCGGTCGCCGGCCGCTATCCGTGGCCGACCGTGCTGCCCGAGGCGGCGCCGTGCTCGCGCTGAACGAGCCGCCGGCCGCCGCGGTGCGCACGCCCGTCGTCAAGGTCTGCATCCTGACCTACGACCGCCCGGCGCTGCTGGAGCGCTGCCTGCGCACGCTGGACGCCCAGGCGTTCACGCGGATGCCGGCGCCGGACCTGCATGTCGCGGTGATCGACAACCACCCGACCCCGACGGTGACGGCGGAGGCGGTCGGGCGCGCCGTGCGGCGCTGGCCGTTCACCGTGCTGCACCAGCCGGTGCCTGGTATCGCGGTCAGCCGCAACGCCGCGATGGTGGCGGCCGAGCCGCGCGACGCCGACTTCATCGCCTTCATCGACGACGACGAATACGCCGCGCCGCAGTGGATGGAGGAGCTGCTGCTGGTCCAGGCGGCGACCGGCGCCGCGGTGGTGTCGGCGCCGTGCACGCCTCTGATCCCCGACGACGCGCCGGCGTGGTTCACCCGCTCGGGTATCGGCCAGCCGCCGGTCAAGCCCGACCGGACGCCGGTCAGCGGCGCCGCCACCAACAACGTGCTGTTCGCGCGCGCGCTGCCGGCTCAGGGCCTGCGCTTCGAGGAGGACCTGAGCCTCTGCATGGGCGAGGACACGCTGTTCTTCGAGGACGCCCGCCGCGCCGGCTTCCCGATGGCCTGGGCCGCCAACGCGATGGTCTACGAGGAGGTGCCGCGACGGCGGATGTCGTCGATGTGGCTGATCCGGCGCTGGCTGTCGTTCGGCTATACTCAGCGCTACGTGCTGCGCCGGCGCATGGGCCGCGCCGCCGCCTACGGCCATCTCGCGTTCCACGGGCTGCGCCGCACGCTTGCGGGCCTGACCTTCGTGCCTGTCCTACTTGTCGCGCCGCTGGTCGGCTGGGACATCGTGATGAAGCGGATCCACCATTTCTGCCGCGGGCTGTCCATGCTGCTGGCCGTGTTCGGCGTCTACGCGGGCGAGCGCAAGCGTTGACCGGCGCGCACGGAACCCGGCGGCGCGACCGCGGCTGACGTGTTCGCGCAGGAAGCCGCGTGGATCGCCGCCGCGCTCGCCCGCCTGCCGGCGGCGCGGCTGAGCCCGCTGCTCAACCTCGGCAGCTCGGACCGCGCGTTCCGCGAGGTCCAGCAGCCGTGGATCGCGCGCGAGCTGTTCGCGCCGCTGGCCGCACGCGGCGTGCGCGTCGTCCACAGCGACCTGAAGGAAGGCGAGGGGATCGATGTCTCCGGCGACGTGTTCGACGACGCGGTGTTCCAGGCGCTGAAGGCGCAGCGCTTCGGGGCGCTGCTGTGCTGCAACATCCTGGAGCACGTCACGGGACCGGAAGGCCTGGCGCGGCGCTGCGAGGATCTGGTCGCAACCGGCGGCATCATCGTCGTCACCGTGCCGCGCAGCTACCCGCACCACCGCGATCCGATCGACACCATGTTCCGTCCCGCGCCGGCGGGGGTGGCGGCGCTGTTCGCGCGCTGCCGGGTGATCGAAAGCGCGGTGATCGAGCCGGGCTCCTATCGCGACGAGGTGCGGCGGCGGCCGTGGATCCTGCTGCGCCACGTGTTCCGCGCGCCGTTCCCGTTCGTGGGCTACCCGCGCTGGAAGCTGTCGATGAAGAAGCTCTACTGGCTCGTGCACCCCTACCAGGTCACCTGCGTGGTACTGGAGCGCGCCCCCGATCAGGCGTAGCTGCGTGCCTCGCGCACGCGGGCGCCGAGCAGCGCGTTGATGCGCTCGCGGATCGCGGCACGGCGGTCGCTTGCCCGCTGCACCGCCCGCGCCAGGGCGATGAAGTCCGGCCCGAAGTCCTGCTCCGCTTCGTATGCGCGCAGGCGCCGGCCGATGTCGCACGCCCGCGCGTTGATCTGCTTCATCTCGGCGACCAGCCGGTCGAGCGCCGGGCAGTCCGGCAGGGCCTTCTCGCGTGCCGCGTGCAGCCGTTCCAGCTCATCCGTGGCCTCGCGCATCAGCGCCGGATCGCGGCCGAAGGAGACCTCGACCTCCAGCAGCGTGATCCGGTCGATCAGGGCGCCGGGCGAAATCTCGACCGGCACCGCTTCGACGCGCGGGGCGTCGCTGGCGACGATCCGCCGGAACAGCGAGTTCGACTTCATCGGCGGATCTCCGTCAGCGCGCGCGCCAGCCGCGATGCGACGCCGGCCCAGTCGCCCGGCGCGGTCTGGCGGTAGAGCCGCGCGGTGGGGTACCACGGCGTCGTGTCGTCGATCAGGCCCCAGCGCCAGTCCGGCACGTAGGGCAGCATGAGCCACAGGTTCGCGCCCAGCGCGCCGGCGAGGTGCGCCGCGGCGGTATCGGGCGCGATCACGACGTCGAGGTTGGCGATGACCGCGGCTGTTTCCAGGAACGCGCCCTCGTCGCCGGGCCGGTCCGCCGCCTCGACGCGCTCGACGGCCCACGGCAGCGCCTCGCGCTGCTCGACACCCGGGCCGGCCTGCAGGGCGATCAGGCGCACGCCCTCCACGGCGGCGAGCGGCGCCAGCGCCGCCAGCGGCACCGAGCGGCGGCGGTCGGCGCGATGGTTGGGGTTGCCCTGCCAGACCAGGCCCACCCTGAGGCCCGGCCCGGCGAGCCGTTCGGCCCAGCGCCCGCGCCGCGCCGGATCGGCAGCGAGATAAGGCTGCGCTGGGGCATAGGGCGCGTCGTCGCCCAGGAGGTGCGGCAGCGACATCAGGGGCGCCTGGACGTCGTAGGCGGGCAGCGGCTCCATGCCGCCGGCGAGCCGCGCGTCGCCCGTCGCCGGGGCGAGGAGGGGAAGCAGCCGGTCGGGGGCGAGGAACACGACATCGCCGCCCAGCGCCGCCAGCCGCGGCAGGTAGCGGACGAACTGCATCGTGTCGCCGATGCCCTGCTCGGCATGGACCAGGAGGCGGCGGCCGTCCAGCGGCGCGCCGTCCCAGGCGGCCCCCTCCATCGCGCGGATCGCGAAGCCGGGCAGGCGCCGCCGCGTCTCGTGGAGCGCGAAACCCGCGCGCCACTCCCCCCCGAGCAGGCGCGTCAGGCCGAGGTTCCAGGCGGCGTCGTCGAAGCCGGGGTCGAGCCGCAGCGCTTCCTGCAGGTGATCGGCCGCGTCGCGCAGGCGGCCGATCTCCTTCAGCGCGATGCCCATGTTGGCGTGCGCGCGCGCGTGTGCCGGCAGGCGCACCAGCGTGCGCGCGAACGCGACGGCCGCGTCCTCGAACCGGCCGGCGGCGAGCAGCGCGGTGCCGTAGTTGTACTGGATCTCCGGGTCGTCGAACGCGATGAACGCCGCCTGCGCCAGGCAGTCGATCGCAGGGTCGACCTGGCCGAGCCCGAGATAGGTGTTGCCCAGGTTCGACAGCGCGGCGGCGGACGACGGCAGCATGCGCGCCACGTCGGCGTGGTGCGCCAGCGCCTCCTGCAGCCGGCCGCACGCCTTCAGCGCATTGCCCAGGTCGCAGCGGATCGCCGGGTCGCCGGGCCGCGCGCCGGCCGCCTCGGTCAGCAGCGCCACCGCGCGCTCGACATGGCCGCGGCCGTCCTCGACCAGGCCGAGCAGGTGCAACGCGCCGGCATCGTCGGGACGGCTGCGCAGGATCGCCCGGCACAGCCGCTCCGCCTCGTCACGCCGCCCGCGGTCGAAATGCGCGCGCGCGGCGGCCAGCCGTCCGGACGTCGCCGAAGCCGGCCGCTGGGGGGAAGTCTGCCGTCTGGCGGCGCGCACGATGGCCGGATCCCGCAACCCGAAGGAGTGGCGGGAACCCTAGCGCCTTCATCCTTTAGAAATTGTTGCGCCCCGCGGCCGGGGCGCCCGCATCACTTGGCGGCGATGGCCATCATCTCGATCAGGAGGTCGGGCCGCGCCAGCTTGGCCTCGACGGTCGCGCGGGCCGGGGCGTTGGCCTTGTCCACCCAGGCGTCCCATACTTCGTTCATGGCCGCGAAATTGCCGATGTTGGACAGGTAGATGGTCACCGTGAGCAGCTTCGACTTATTGCTGCCGACGCCGCCCAGCGCGTCCTCGATGCGGGCCAGGATCTGGCGGGTCTGCCCCTTGATGTCCTCGGCCGGGTTCTGCGCCGTCAGGCCCTGCAGGTAGACGGTGTCGCCGTGCACGACGGCGCGGCTCATGCGCGGGCCGGAATCGATACGCGTGATGGACATGGCGCTGCCTCCCGATGTTGCGCCCCGACGCGGGGCCGACGGATTATCGGCACGGGGCCGGCGGCCGCAAGCGTGAAAGGAGACGGGCGATGATCCTGGTGACGGGCGCGACGGGACGGACCGGGCGGGCCATCGTCGGCGCGCTGGCGGCGCGCGGCGTGGCGGTGCGCGCGCTGGTGCGCCGGCCCGAGGCGGGCGAGGGAGTGAAGGCGCTGGGCGCCGGCATCACGGTCGCCGTCGCCGACCTGGGCGACGCGGCGGCGCTGGCGCGCGCCGCGGCGGGTGCGCGCGCGATCTATTACGTCGCGCCCAACATGACGCCGGACGAAGGGCTCTACGGCGCCAACGTGATTGCCGCGGCGCGCGCCGCGGGGGTGGAGCGCCTGGTGTTCCACTCGGTGCTGCACACCCAGGTGCAGGCGCTGCGCCATCACTGGAACCGCCTGTTCGTGGAGGAGTCGATCGTCGAGTCCGGCGTGCCCTACACCATCCTGCAGGTCGGCTCGTACATGCAGAACATGCTGCCGGCGTGGCCGCGCATCGTGGAGACCGGCGTGCATGCGATGGCCTATGGCGTCGACGTGCCGATGAGCCTCGTGGACCTCGACGACGTGACGACCGCGGCGTGCACGGTGCTGGCCGACCCGGCCTATGGCAGCGGCATCTTCGAGCTCGCGGGGCCCGCGATCACGCTGCGCGACAAGGCGGCGATCCTGTCGAGCCGCCTCGGCCGCCCGGTACGGGCGGAGAAGCTGCCCGCCGAGGCCGCCATCGAGCACGCCCGCCACGCCGGCGCGGGCGACTTCGCGCTGGAGACCATGCGGCGGATGTTCGCGCACTACGACGTCCACGGCCTGGTCGGCAGCCCCAAGGTGCTCGGCTGGATCCTCGGCCGCCCGCCGACCGATTTCGACACCTTCGTCCAGCGGGTGGTCAGCCTGCAGAAGTGAGGCGTCTTTCGCCGGCGCTGCGCGCCGCCCCTCCCCCAACCGCCTTCCGCGAGGGGAGGGGCAAGGATGGCCCTGCCCTTCGACAGGGGAGGGTCGGGAGGGGGTGACGCTGCGGCCGCGCTGCCGGACTTACAAATCCCGCACCATGTGCACGTGCGGGATGCCGACCTCGTCATAGGGGTCGCTGTCAGCGGCGAAGCCGAGGCCGCGATAGAAATCGGCGACGTAGAGCTGGGCGCTGAGCTCCACGCGGCGCATGCCTTCGGCCGCGGCGTCGTCGAGAAGGCATTGCATGATCCGCCGGCCGATGCCGTGACGCCGCGCTTCGGCGAGGACCGCGACCCGCTCCACCTTGATCCGGCCGGGGCCGAGGCCGCGGATGCGGGCGGTGCCGACCACCCGGCCGTCCCGCACGGCCACGTAATGGACCGCCGCCGCATCGCGGCCGTCGAGCTCGATCTCGGGGGCGATGCCCTGCTCGCCGATGAACACGGCGCGGCGGACGGCGAATGCATCCGCCGTGTCGCCGCCGGGGCCGATCCGCCTGATCTGGAACGATTCCGAGTTCATCGCCGAGAGTCCTAGCGCGCCGCGCGGCGCATGCCTACCGCGACGTTGCGGCATGGACGCGGCCGGGGCGTCCGTCTACATTCCGGCGCCATGACAGACAAGACGCCAGCCAAATGGGTCGGCGCCCCGATCCCTCGTTTCGAGGATGCGGCGCTGTTGAGCGGGAACGCGCGGTTCATCGACGACATGGAGCCGGTGGCGGGCATCCGCCACGCGGCGATCCTGCGCTCGTCGCATCCGCACGCGCGCCTGCGGTCGGTGGACATCGCGCGCGCGCTGGAGGTGCCGGGCGTGATCGGCATCGTCACCGGCGCCGACGTCGCCAAGCTGTGCAACCCGATCCCCAGCGCCGTGCGCGCGCCGGTCACCTACTACCCCATCGCGGTGGACAAGGTGCGCTATGTCGGCGAGCCGGTGGCGGTGGTGGTCGCATCCGACCGCTACGTCGCCGAGGACGCGATGGAGCTGATCGAGGTCGACTACGACCCGCTGCCCGCCGCCGTCGATCCCGAGGCCGCGCTCGCCGCCGACGCGCCGCTGCTGCACGAGGCGAACAAGTCCAACCTGGCGCAGAGCCGCACCTTCCGCTACGGCGACCCGGACGGCGCGTTCGCCCGCGCCGACGCCACGTTCAGGGCGCACTGCCGCTACCCGCGCTACGCCTCGACCCCGATGGAATGCTTCGGCCTGGTCGCGCATTTCGAGCGCCAGCCCGACCGCTACACGATCTGGTCGAACTTCCAGGGCCCCTACATCCTGCACGCGCTGATGGCGGGCTCGCTCAAGATCCAAGGCAACCGGCTGCGGCTGATCTCGGCACCGCATTCGGGCGGCAGCTTCGGCATCAAGCAGGCGCTCTACCCCTACATGGTCCTGATGGCGGCGGTCAGCCGGCTGGTCGGCGCGCCGGTGAAATGGATCGAGGACCGGCTGGAGCACCTGGTCGGCGCGTCGGCGGCGGCCGACCGCGGCGGGTCGGTGGAGGGCGCGTTCACGAAGGACGGCAAGCTTCTCGGCCTGCGCTACCACAACATCGTCAACGTCGGCGCCTATGTGCGCGCGCCGGAGCCGGCGTCGGTCTACCGCATGCACGCGGCGGCGAACGGCTGCTACGACGTGCGCGACATCTTCATCCAGAACGACCTGGTGGTGACCAACAAGTGCCCGATCGGGCTGAACCGCGGCTATGGCGGTCCGCAGTTCTTCTTCGCGCTGGAGCGGCTGATGGAGATCGCCGCCCGTGGCCTCGGCATCGACGTCGCCGAGATTCGCCGGCGCAACTTCATCCCGGCGTCGATGATGCCCTACCACACCGCCGGCGGCTCGCACTACGACTCGGGCGACTACGCGGCGGGCATGACCGAATGCCTGCGGCTGGCCGACTACGAGGCGCTGAAGGCGCTGCGCGACAAGGCGCGCGCGGAGGGGCGGCTGTTCGGCATCGGCATCGCGGTGGGCATCGAGCCGTCCGGCTCCAACATGGCCTACGTGACCCTGGCCCAGACCGTGGAGGAGCGCGCCAAGGCCGGCGCCAAGTCCGGCGCGCTCGGCGTCGCCACCATCTCGGTCGATCCGTCCGGCTCGGTGACGGTGCGCACCGCCTCGACGCCGAACGGGCAGGGGCACCAGACGGTCGCCGCGCAGGTGGTGGCCGACGCGCTCGGCCTGAAGCCGTCCGACATCACCGTGGTGACGGAGGTCGACACCCTGACCAGCGCGTGGTCGCTGGCGTCGGGCAACTACGCCAACCGCTTCGCTTCCATCGTCGTCACCGCGATCTCGCAGGCCGCCGACAAGGTGGCGCAGAAGATCAAGCTGATCGCCTCCGACCAGCTCGAGGTCGCGCCGGAGGACATCGAGCTGGTCGACGGCATGGCCCGCGTCGTCGGCGTGCCCGACAAGCAGGTGCCGATCCGCCGGGTCGCGACGCAGACCCACTGGAACCCGGCCGGGCTGCCGCAGGGCGTGTCGCCCGGCCTCTACGAGAACGCCATCATGTCGCCCGAGATGCTGGGCTCGCCTGACGAGCAGGAGCGCGTGGCGTCGTCGGTCACCTACGGCTATGTCTGCGACCTCGCGGCGGTGGAGATCGACCGCGCCACCGGCCAGCTTCACGTCCTCAAATACGTCTCGGTCCATGACGTCGGCAACGAGCTCAACCCGCTGATCGTCGAGGGCCAGGTCTATGGCGGCTTCGCGCACGGCTTCGGCGGCGCGATGCTGGAGGAGCTGATCTACGACGCCGACGGCAACTTCCAGTCCGGCACCTTCGCCGACTACCTGTGCCCGACGGCGCCGGAGATGCCGCATTTGACCGTCGGCCACACGCCGACCGTCTCGCCGACCAATCCGCTGGGGTCAAAGGGCATGGGCGACGGCTCGTCGATGCTGACGCCGGCGGTGATGGCGAACGCGGCGGCCGACGCGTTGCGGTCCGACGCGGTGGAGCTGCCGCTGACCCTCAACCGGGTGTGGGAGGCGACGCAGGGCCGGCGCTACCGGCGGCTCGGGTCGCCGATCCCGGCTTCGGTCGCGCAGGGAGACGGCGCGTGAAGCCGGTCGCGTTCGACTACTGCCGCGCCGATACGGTGGACGACGTGCTCGGCCTGCTCGCCGAGCACGGCCCGGACGCCAGCATCGTCGCCGGCGGCATGTCGCTGGGACCGATGCTCAACATGCGCGTGGTGCGCCCCGTGGTGCTGGTCGACGTCAACGTCATCCCTGGCCTCGCCGAAATCGCGGAGCAGGACGGGACGGTCGTCACCGGCGCGACGGTGCGCCAGGCCGATGCGCTGCGCAATCCCATCGTCGCGGCCAGGGTGCCTCTGCTTGCCCGCGCGTTGCCCAATGTCGGGCACTACCAGACGCGCAGCCGCGGCACGCTCGGCGGCTCGGCGGCGCACGCCGATCCGAGCGCCGAGATCCCGCTCAGCCTCGTCACCCTCGGCGGCCACGTCGTGCTGCGCTCCGCCCGCGGCGAGCGCCGCGTGCCGGCAGCGGCGTTCTTCGTCGGCGCGCTCACCACCGCGCGCGAGCCGGACGAGATGGTCGTCGGTTTGGTGTGGCCGGCGCGGATCGCCGCGACCGGCTACGCGTTCGAGGAGATCGCCCAGCGCCACGGCGACTTCGCCATCACCGCTGCGGCCGCCGCCGCGACGGTCGGCCCCGACGGCATGGTGAAGGCCGCGTCGCTCGGGCTCGGCGGGGTCGAGGACCGGCCCATCCGCATCGACGCCGCGGCCTTCGCCGGCTGGCCCGCGAGCGCCGGGACGGCGCAGGCGATCGCCGACGACGCGGCGGCCAAGGTCGATCCGATGGAGGACCTGCAGGCCAACGCCGCCTACCGCCGCCAGCTCGTGCGCGTGCTGGGCGGCCGGGTTCTGGCGGAAGCATTCGAGGACGCGAGGCGCTGATGCTGCGGGTCAAGGCGAACGAGCGGGTGCGGGTCGAGCTCACGGTCAACGGCCGCAAGCACTTCGGCTATGCCGAGCCGCGCACCATGCTGACCGACTTCCTGCGCCACGAGCTCAAGCTGTTCGGAACCCATGTCGGGTGCGAGCACGGCGTGTGCGGCGCCTGCACGGTGATCATCGACGGCCGCGCCACGCGGTCTTGCCTGCGCTACGCCGTTCAGTGCCAGGGCGCGACCATCACCACCGTCGAAGGGCTCGCGGACGACGACCAGCTCAACCCGCTGCAGAAGGCGTTCAACAAGCACCACGCGCTGCAATGCGGGTTCTGCACGCCGGGCATCCTGATGTCGGCGACCAGGTTCCTCGAGGAGAACCCCAAGCCGAGCGAGGCCGAGGTGCGCGACATGCTGTCCGGTCACATCTGCCGCTGCACCGGCTACGAGCAGATCGTCCGCGCCATCCTGGACGCGGCGGGGGTCGAGCGGTGACGGTGCGCGCCTTTACCCTCTCCGCCCGCTCGCGGGGGGAGAGGGTGCGAGCGCAGCGAGCGGGTGAGGTGGGTGCCGCCGCACTTCGCCTTCCGACCGTGAGGCTGAAAGGCACCTCACCCTCCCCGTCGCCTTGCGACGGGTCCCCTCCCTCTCCCCCGCTGCGCGGCGGAGAGGGCGCATAACATGGACCTCGGCACCGCGTTCCGATGCTCGGTGGCGCGCGAGCCGGCGGCGACGGCGATCGTCGACGGGGCGCTGCGGCTCGACTTCGCGGCGTGGGACGGGCGCATCCGCGCGGTTGCCGGCGGGCTGCAGGCGATGGGGCTGAGGCCGGGCGACCACTTCGTCGCGCTGGTGTCGAACCGCTGGGAGATGGCGACGCTCTACTGGGCGTGCCAGATGCTGGGGCTGATCTTCACGCCGTTCAACTGGCGCGCCGGCGGGCCGGAGATGGCCTACGTCATCGCCGACGCCGAAGCGAAGGCGGTGGCGTTCGAGGAGCGCTCCCAGGCCGCGGTTATGGAGGCGGCCGCCGCGCTCGGCGCCGCGATGCCGCCGCTGGTCGCGGTCGGCGCGGGGCAGGGCGGGGCGACGACGTTCGAGGCGCTGTGCGCCGCGCCGCGGGTCGCCGACGCCGCGGGCGTGCCGTCCACCGACATCTGCCTGATGCTCTACACCTCGGGCACGACGGGCCGGCCCAAGGGCGTGCCGCGCTCGCACGATGCCGAGCGCACGGCGGCGGTGTCGTGCATCGCGCAACTGCGCTACCGCCGCCACGATGCGACGCTCGGCGTCATGCCGCTGTTCCACACCATGGGCATCCGCGCGCTCTTGATGACCATGATGCTCAACGGCACGTTCGTCTGCATGCCGACGTTCGACGCCGAGGCGGCGATGCGCCTGGTCGCGGACGAGGGCATCCAGACGCTGTTCCTGGTGCCGACCATGTTCCACGACATCGTCAGCCACCCGCGCTTCGCCGACCATGACCTCTCCAGCGCGAAGCGGCTGGGCTACGCCGGCATGTCGATGACCAGCGCGCTGACGGAGAAGGTGGCGGCGCTGTTCGAGCCGGAGGTGTTCGTCAACTACTACGGCTCCAGCGAGATCTATAGCTTCGCGGTGTGCGACCGCATCGTCGACAAGCCGGGCTGCGCCGGGCGCGCCGCGCTGAACCAGGCGCTGCGCATCGTGCGCGCCGACCCCGACGGCAAGGCGCACCCGGACGAGCTGGTCGGCCCCGGCGAGGCGGGCGAGATCGCCGCCACGATGCGGAGCCCGGAGGCGTTCAAGGGCTACTGGAAGCGCCCCGACGCCGACGCGAAGGCGATCCGCGACGGCTGGTACTTCACCGGCGACCTCGGCCAGTGGGACGCCGACGGCGACCTGCAGATCGTCGGC
>JBFWQM010000013.1:0-28922 GCA_050249455.1 Rhodospirillaceae bacterium
AGTCCGCCGTCAGCTTCGCGCTCTCGGGGATGAACGGGCTCCACGCGTCGGCCTTGATCGGGCCCTTGGTCTGCCAGACGATCTCGAACTGGCCGTTGGGCTGGATCTCGCCGATCAGCACCGGCTTCGACAAATGATGGTTGACGTTCATCACCGACTCGAAGCCGCCCGGCGCCTTGACCTTCTGGCCGTACATCGCCTGGCGCACCGCATCGACGTTGGTGGTGCCGGCCTGCGCGACCGCCTGGGCCCACATCTTGAAGCCGATATAGGTGGCTTCCATCGGGTCGTTGGTGACGCGCTTGTCGCTCTTGATGAACGTGTGCCACTGCTTGATGAAGGCGGCATTGACCGGCGCCTTCACCGACTGGAAGTAGTTCCACGCCGCAAGGTGGCCGACCAGGTTCTTGGTGTCGATGCCCGACAGCTCTTCCTCGCCGACCGAGAACGCGACCACCGGGATGTCGGAGGCCTTGATGCCGGCGTTGGCGAGCTCCTTGTAGAACGGCACGTTGGCGTCGCCGTTGATGGTCGATACCACCGCGGTCTTCTTGCCGGCGCCGGCGAACTTCTTGATCTCGGCGACGATGGTCTGCCAGTCGGCATGGCCGAACGGGGTGTAGTTGATCATGATGTCGGCGGGCGCGACGCCCTTCGACTTCAGGAACGCCTCAAGGATCTTGTTGGTGGTGCGCGGATAGACGTAGTCGGTGCCCGCCAGCACCCAGCGCTTCACCTCGCCGCCGTCCTTCGACATCAGGTACTCGACCGCCGGGATCGCCTGCTGGTTCGGCGCGGCGCCGGTGTAGAACACGTTGCGCGAGCTTTCCTCGCCCTCGTACTGCACGGGATAGAACAGGAGGCCGTTGAGCTCCTCAAACACCGGCAGCACCGACTTGCGCGACACCGAGGTCCAGCAGCCGAACACGACGTCGACCTTTTCCTTGGAGATCAGTTCGCGCGCCTTTTCGGCGAACAGCGGCCAGTTCGACGCCGGGTCGACCACCACCGCCTCGACCTTCTTGCCGAGCAGGCCGCCCTTCTTGTTGATGTCGTCCACCATCATCAGGACCGTGTCCTTCAAGGTGGTCTCGCTGATCGCCATCGTGCCCGAAAGCGAATGCAGCACGCCGACCTTGATCGTCCCCTGGGCCAGCGCCGGCATCGCCGCCACCCCGATGGTGGCCGCGGCGCCGACCGCGGCGAGCCCCTTCGTCAGTTTCTTCATCGTCATCTCCCTCTCGACACGTTGCTGCACTGCAACGAGACGGAGACAGACGAAGCAAGAAACGGGCCAGCCGGGAACCATTGGTTAACCGTCACGCAAGCGCCTGATTCGATGCGCGAATCGGGCGGCTGCACCAGCGCCGGACGATGACAGGGCGACGGGCCTGTCTTGCCTAAGGTTTAGGCAAAGCGGCAGCATTGAATGCACTCAGGACCGCGATTGCACAAACAATGCTCACTGGCGAGCGGGAACCAAGCCGCCCGCGCCGCGTTCGGGGGCGGACAATCGACGCGAAGGGGCCGCCACATGCGCAACGCTGAGACGAAGTTCCGGCCGCTCCATGCGGGGGGGCTTGCCGCGGCCGTGGCGCTGGCGGCGCTGGCGGCCGGCTGCATGGCGCCACCGGAGCCGGTGCAGCCGGTGGCGCTGGCCGTGCCGGCGCCCCCGCCGGAGCCGCCCAAGCCGAAGGGCCAGGTCGGCACCGCGTCGTGGTACGGCCCCGGCTTCACCGGCAAGAAGACCGCCAACGGCGAGATCTTCGACGACGCCCAGATGACCGCCGCCCACAAGACGCTGCCGTTCGACACCGACGTGAAGGTGACGAACCTCGAGACGGGCAAGTCGGTGCGGGTGCGCATCAACGACCGCGGGCCGCACGTGAAGGGCCGCCTGATCGACCTGTCGCGCAAGGCCGCCGAGGCGCTGGACATCACGGACGACGGCGTCGCGCGGGTGCGGGTGGAGGAAGTCGGCGCGTCCGGCCGGGTCGCCGCGAACGAACCGTAAAGGCGCCCGGGAACGGCGTCGGCCGGCCAGCCTATCGCCCTACCCGGCCTTACGCCCTAATGGGCGATGCTGGTCTTCGCCGAGACCGACTGGAAGGCCGTCCGCAGCGACGAGCCCATCTGGTCGAGCGCGGCGACCGCGGCGACCGAGATCAGCGCCGCCACCAGCCCGTATTCGATGGCCGTGGCGCCGGATTCGTCTTCAATCAGCAGCTTGAGCGTCCTGAACATGCTCCACCTGCAATCCCGCATGAAGAACTCGGGAGGCCGACTGCTACCATGGCGGCAGTAATGGCGCAATGACTATCGTTTTGCGCTTTTCGAATACTTATCCAAAATGCGCGTCGAATTCCAGGCTATGCCGTCTTGGCCGCCGCTACCCCCGCCCCGGCAGCTTGAACAGCCACGGGTCGCCCTGCCAGTTCTGCCAGCCGAGGAAGGCGTCGATCTCCTCGATCCACACCCAGCGGCCATAGACGCCGCCGGAGGTGAGCTTCAACTCGTCCGGCGCGGGCTGGCCGGCGCGCGGCGAGACCTTGGTGACGCGGAAGTCCCACGGCCCGTCCTTGCCGCGGCCGTGCGGGCGGATCAGGTAGACGTCGGCCCCGCCGTTCCACGCCGCGATCGAGCCGGTCGGCGCGTGGTAGGCGTAGCCGTAGCGGTTCCACGCCGGCAGGCTGGTGCGGGCGGTGCCGTCGGCGTTCCAGTAGCGGCAGATCTCGCTGCCCGGCAGGTCGCCCGGCTGGCGCAGATCGCGCTTGGAGAGGTCCCACACCAGGCAGCGGCTGCCGTCCTTGCTGTCCTCGAACGGCACGACGAACAGCTTCTCGCGCGGCAGCCAGGCGCCGGCGACGTCCCACTGCGACCAGTTCTGGCCGCGGGTGCGCGACACCACCTTGCCGGTCCTCGGGTCGGTGACGACCAGGCTCTGGTGCGCCGACGCCAGGATCAGCCCGGTCGCCGGGTCGATGTCGGAGGCGACCCATCCGCCGGCCCCCTTCTCCATCGGCCGCCACTTGCGCTCGTTGATCAGGAACAGGTCGGCGCGGTCGGTGCCGCCGCCGCTTTCGGAGAACGGCGCGCCGCCTAGCTGCGCCACCGCGTGCAGCGACGGCACGTAGACCAGGCCGTCATAGGTGTGCGCCGACGGCGGGGTGCCGTCGGTGGTGCGCGCCGGGCCGGGTGCATAGCTGCCGGGCACGTAGGGGCTGGGGTCGGTCAGCCGCTCGAACATCAGTTTCTCGAGGTTGAGCCGGTAGACCTCGTTGCCGCCGTAGTCGCTGTGGCCGCCGCCGATGACGTAGAGCGCGCGCCGGCCGTACGCCGCGCCGCCCCAGGCGATCACCACCTTCGACGGGCTTCCGGCCCAGCCGGGATGGCCGGCGGCCGGCGGCCAGGCGTCGCGGAACGCGTTCTTCATCGGTATCTTGGCCCAGCCCGACAGGCCGCGCGCGATGTCGGCGAGCGGCCAGTTGCCGGCCGGCGGCGGGTCCGGCTGCACCGGCAGCCGGGGCTGCGCCGCGGCCGCGGGCGCCGGCGGCGCGGCCGCGGCCTGGGCCGCGCGGGCGGGCGGCGGCGGGGGCGGGGTCTGCGCCGCCGGTGCCGGCGCGGGCGCCGGGGCGGCAGCGGGTGGCGGCGGCGCGGCCTGGGCGCGCGGCGGCGCGGGCGGCGCCAGGGTCTCGGCCGGCGCGGTCGCCCGCTCCGGGGTTGGCGCGTTGCACGGGCCGGGGTCGGTCAGGAAGCAGCGGTTGGCCTGCTGCACGCCGTTCTTGCGCCAGTCGATCAGGCGGATCGGCCCGAAGGCGATGTTGTCGAACGGGCCGTCGAAGTCGCAGCCGCGGCATTCCACCACCGCGCCGGTGGTGGTGTAGTTGCGGATCGCGATCGCCTTCGGCGTGGTGGAGACGAAGCGGGTGCGCCGGATGATCAGGTCGCCCGGGTTCCAGCCGCCTTCGGCGCCCCAGGCGACGATGGTGGTGTTGTCGTTGTCGCGGCCCTTGCGCAGCACGCTGTCCTCGATCACCGCCGGGCCGGCATGCGGCATGTCGACGGCGAAGGATTCGCGGCCGCCGCCGGCCTCGATCTTTCGAATAACGTTGGACCGCGCGCGCGTCTTCACGTCGTGGCCGATTTTCGTCCCGGTGAACTTCGCGGTATCGAGCACGAAGGCGTCCGACGGGCCGACATAGATCGCATGCGTCGAGCCGTCGCCGCCGCCATTGTCGATGAAGACGACGTTGTCGAACGCGATGCGCCCGCCGCCGCCGCCGAGGAAGCCGTTCTCGCTGCCCGCGACGGTGACGTGGGACATGCGGACCGAGGCCGAGTTCTGCTGGCGGATCGGCGCGCCGTTGCCGTCGGGCACCTTGACCGCCTCGAACCGCATCCGCTCGACCGCGAGCTCGGCATCGGTGACGATCACCGCCTTGCCCTCGATCGCGCCGCCGCGGCAGACCGTGGCCGGCCCGCCGTCGCGCCCGTCGCCGGCGCCGACGACGGTCAGGCGCTTCCTGACATGGGCCGCGCAGGCCGCGCCGAGCTGGCCCGCCGCGACCGTCACGCGCCCGCCGTCGGGCGCGGCGTCGTGCGCCGCCTGCAGGGTGGGATAGCCCTGCCCGCCGACCGAGAACGCCGCCGGCCGGTCCTGCGCCGCCGCAGCGGCGGTCAGCGCCATTGCGGCAAGGCCGCCCCACAGCAACCGTCGCATCGCCGGCTCCTTTCGCTGATCACGCGCCGGGAGACATTGCGCGGCGACCCGGCAAGCCGCCGATCTTGCGTCGGTTCGACCCAGACGATTGATTATTTTGGGGGAAATGGTGGGCGCGGCAAGGATTGAACTTGCGACCCCTACGATGTCAACGTAGTGCTCTCCCGCTGAGCTACGCGCCCCACCGAGGTCGGGTGACGTTCTACCGTCGCAGGCGTCGGGAACGCAAGGGGTTCACGCCGCCAGGATCTTGTCGATCTGGGTGACCAGGTCGCGCAGGTGGAACGGCTTGGACAGGATCTTGGCGTCGCGTCCGAGGCCGCTCTTGCGCGCCGACAGCGCCACCGCCGCGAACCCGGTGATGAACAAGACCTTGAGCTGGGGCAGCCGGGCGCCGGCCCGCTGGGCCAGCTCGATGCCGTCGAGGCCGGGCATCACGATGTCGGCCAGCAGCAGGTCGAACTCGTCGAGCTCCATCGCCGCCAGGGCGTCGATGCCGTCGCCGCAGTCGATCACCAGGTGGCCGGCCCGCCGCAGCGCGTTCGCCAGGAACACGCGCAGCGACTCGTCGTCTTCGGCAAGGAGGATTCTGGCCATCGATCAACCTGCAAGGGGCAAGGGCGCGCCCCGCCACGGAACCGGCCGGCATTCTGTCGGCCGCGCTTTGCCAAAGGGTAAACGTCGCCGACCGATCCGGGTCGCTTCCCGGGCCGCGCCCCAGGTGACAGCGGGCCCGGTTTTGGGATAAATGACAGTCATGCGGACAGTGCGCGAGAACCAAATTGCCGGCGCGGATGCTTATGACATCGCGGCGCCGGCCACAGCCTCCGTCCCGTTCGTGTTCGCCTCGCCCCACAGCGGGACCAACTACCCCCCCGCCTTCGTCCGCGCCTCGAACCTGGACCCCCTGGCCCTGCGCCGGTCGGAGGACAGCTTCGTGGACGAGCTGTTCGCGGCCACCCCGGCCCACGGGGCGCCGCTGATCCGCGCCCTGTTCCCGCGCGCCTACATCGACCCCAACCGCGAGCCGTTCGAGCTGGACCCGGCGATGTTCGCCGACGAACTGCCGGCCTACGCCAACACCCAGTCCAGCCGGGTCGCCGCCGGGCTCGGCACCATCGCCAAGGTGGTGTCGAACGGCCAGGAGATCTATGGCCAGAAGCTGCGCTTCGCCGAGGCGGCCGACCGCATCAACCGCTTCTACCGGCCCTACCACAAGGCGCTGCAGGGCCTGCTGGACGACGCGATGGCGCGGTTCAGCACCTATGTCCTGGTCGATTGCCACTCGATGCCGTCGATCGGCGGGCCGATGGACCCCGACGCCGGGCGCGGCCGCGCCGACATGATCCTGGGCGACTGCTTCGGCACGGCCTGCTCGCCGGTGGTCACCGACGCGGCGGAGCGCGCGCTGCGCGCGGAGGGCTTCCGCGTCATCCGCAACAAGCCTTTCGCCGGCGGCTTCACCACCCGCAACTACGGCCGGCCGGGCGAGCACCGCCACGCGCTGCAGATCGAGATCAACCGCGCGCTCTACATGGACGAGCGGCGGATCGAGCGCGCGTCGGGCTTCGCCGAGCTGGCCGAACGGCTGGGCCGGCTGGTCGCCGCCCTGACGGCGCTGACGCCGGCCGACCTGCGCAGCCGATGAGCCAGAACACCCCCGACAGCGCGGCGCCGGTGATCCGCCCGGCGACCCGCGCCGACGTCCCAGCGATCACCCGCATCTATGCGCCGCATGTGCTGACCAGCCTCGCCACCTTCGAGGAGGTGCCGCCCGACGCGACGGAAATGGCGCGGCGCATGGACGACGTGCTGGCGCGCGGCCTGCCCTATTTGGTCGCCGAGGTCGGCGGCGAGGTGCTGGGCTATGCCTATGCCGCGCCGTACCGGGTACGCTCGGCCTACCGCTATTCGGTCGAGGATTCGATCTACGTCGCCGCCGACGCGCTGTGGCGCGGCATCGGCACGGCGCTGCTGGGCGAACTGATCGCGCGCTGCACGGCGCTCGGCTACCGCCAGATGATCGCGGTGATCGGCGATTCCGCCAACGAGCCGTCGATCGGGCTGCACGCGCGCGCCGGCTTCATGCCGGCCGGGACCATGCGCGCCATCGGCTTCAAGTTCGGCCGCTGGGTGGACAGCGTGATGATGGTCCGCCCGCTCGGCGACGGCGACCGCAGCCCGCCGCCCGACAAGCCGGCTTAACCTTCCGTTCACCCTGTTCGTTGGGGGGCCGGTCATCGTCTGGCCCCACCCTTGCATCGTCACGGGTCGCGCAATGCCACCCGGAGGATCGCCAAGGATGCGACGGACCGCCCTGACCGCCCTTCTGCTGACCATCGCCTGCGCGCTGCCCGCCGCGGCGCGCACGGTGCAGGTGCCGGTTGACGAGGTTTGCGCCTATGTCACCGGGCTGGTCGAGCGCCAAAGCGGCGTCCCGTCGCGCCTGCTGCACGCGGTGTCGCTGATCGAGACCGGGCGCTACGACAAGGAGAGCAAGGCAACCTCTGCCTGGCCGTGGACCATCAATGCCGAGGGCAGCGGGCAATATTTTCCCACCAAGGAGGAAGCCGTCGCCGCGGTCCGCAAGCTGCAGGCGCGCGGGGTGAAGAGCATCGACGTCGGCTGCATGCAGGTGAACCTGATGCACCACCCGAACGCCTTCCCGACCCTGGAGGCCGCATTCGACCCGGTCGCCAACGTCCGCTACGCCGCCGCGTTCCTGACCGACCTGCGCGAGACCACCCAGTCATGGGAGCAGGCGGTGGCGCACTACCATTCCGCCACCCCGTCGCGCGGCGGCCCCTATCGCGACCGCGTGCTGGCCAGGTGGGAGAAGGAGCGCGGCAAGCCGATCCCCGTCGCCGTCGCGGTGGCGCCGGCGCGCAACGCCACGCCGAGCTTCGCCGCCGCCACGCCGGCCCGCTACGCCGCGACCGCCCCGGCGGCCAACGCCCTGCGTCCGCGGCCGCTGGCGCAGAGCGATTTCGCGCCGCTGCCGGCGCGGCGCATCCCGGTCGCCGGCAAGCCGGTGCCGCCCGCCAACGTCTACGCCTACACCTCCGCCCTGGTCCGCCCGCAGGCCTGGCGCGTGCCCTGAAGCATCGGGCGCGCTTGACCGGCGCGGCGTCCCCATGCGAGTCCCGATGCTCAACGAGGCGGGGGGTGGACGAGGATGGCGGCACGACGACGACGGCCGGTGCTGCTCGGCGACATCGGCGGCACAAACGCGCGCTTCGCGCTGCTGGAGCCGGACGGCAGGATCCACGACCTGCGCACCCTGAAGTCGGCCGACCACCGCGACCTGCGCGCGGCGGCGCTCGCTTTTCTCGACGGCGCCGGGCATGCCGAGCCCGACCGGGCGGCGCTCGCCATCGCCGCACCGATCACCCGCGACCGGGTGCGCTTCACCAACCGCGGCTGGTCGTTCTCGATCGCGGGCCTGCGCAAGGGGCTGGGCCTGCGCGACATCCGCGTGGTGAACGACTTCGTCGCCAACGCGTTGGCGGTGCCGCACCTGCGGCCGCGGGAGTCGATGGCGGTCGGCGGCGGCCGGGCGCGCGCGGGCGCCCCGGTCGTGGTGCTGGGCCCCGGCACCGGCCTGGGGGTCGCGGCGCTGGTGCCGCACGAAGGGCGCTGGCTGCCGGTCGCGACGGAGGGCGGCCACGCCACCCTGGCGGCGGCCGACGCGCGCGAGGCGGCGATCATCGCGGCGCTGCGCGGACGCAACCTCCACGTCTCCGCCGAGCGGGCGCTGTCCGGGCCGGGGCTCGTCGCGCTGGCCGGCGCCATCGCCGTGATCGACGGCAGCGGCCCAGCGCCGACCGATCCGGAGCGAATCACGGTCGAGGGCGTCGCCGGCCGCGACCCGCTGTGCCGCGCCGTGGTGGACTCGTTCCTCGGCTTCCTGGGCGGCTTCGCCGGCAACCTGGCGCTGAGCTACGGCGCGCTCGGCGGCGTCTACATCGCCGGCGGCATCGTGCCGGACTTCGCCGCCTACGTTTCACGCTCGCCGTTCCGCCGCCAGTTCGAGGCCAAGGGCCGGTTCCGCGCCTACCTGGCCGAGATCCCGGTGCGCATCGTGACCCGCGCCGAGCCGGCCTTCCTCGGCCTCAAGGCGCTGGCGGAGGGCGATTGATTCCGCCGCGCCCGCTTGCCACACTGGACCCATGGCCGACGACGACAAGCCGACCGAGGTCGAGATTTCGCTCGACCACCTGACCTGGGCCGAGATCGTCAAGCTGCTGGACGACTACGGCGTGCCCGCCGACCAGCGCGACCAGATCCTCGACACCATCGGCTGCCCGTGCTGCACGCCGGGATTCACCATCCCCGGCGCGACCCACAAGCCGCCGCGGTTCTGAGCACGCGCATCGAACTTCCGTAGGGGCGGGTTTCAAACCCGCCCGTGGCGGCGCCGCGCGAACTGCCCCAGACGGCCGGACCTGGATGATGGGCGGGTTTGAAACCCGCCCCTACGAGAAAACTTTTTTCCGGCCCTACCCCTCAAACGTCGCGTCGGCCTGCATGGCGAGCGCGCCGGCGGGGTTCATCGCCCACAGCTTCGCGGACCGGCCGTCGGCGGCGGGCTCGCCCTCCACGGTGAAGTCGGCGGTGTGGTAGAGCGGCGAGACGGCGCGGACCTTGAACGTCTTCAGCTCGGCCTGCGGCTTCTCGCGGCGGAACAGGTCGAGCAGCATCACCATCGTCAGCGGGCCGTGGAATAGGAGGCCGGGGTACTTCTCCACGTCGCGCACGTAGTCGAGGTCGTAGTGGATGCGGTGGCTGTTCATGGTCAGCGCGGAGAAGCGGAACAGCAGCACGGTGGTCGGGTGGATCGTGCGCCGCCACACCGCCTTGCCCGGCGCCGGCCGCGGCGCGGGCGGCGGCGCGTTGGGATCGGCAGGGCCGCGGTAGACCGTGGTGTGGTCGTCGGTGGTGGCGAGCGTGCCGTCGCCGAAGATCTCGTTGCGCAAGGTAACGAAGGTGAGCGGGCCCTGGCCGCCGTCCTTCGATTCGATCGACCGGATGGTGGTCACTTTCTTCAGGTGCTCGCCGACCTTGAGCGGGCGGTAGAAGGTCATCGACGTCGACGCCCACATGCGGCGCTCCGCCGGCACCGGCGGCATGAAGGTTCCGAGCCGCGCGTGGCCGTCGCGGCCGGTGTCGGCGAGCTTCACCAGCTCGTAGAAATAGATGATGTGCCAGCCCGGCGGGATCGCGTCGCCGTTCTTCAGCGGCGCGTCGTCGCGGTCGAGCGTGGCGTTGAGCATGTCGGACGGGTAGGCGCGGCAGAAGCCCTCCTCCGTCCGCGTCTTGCCGATCCAGGAACTGTAGTCGGTGCTCATGCGGCGAACTCCCTGCGGATCGTGTCGCTGTGCTGGCCGATGGCGGGCACCGGGCCGAGCGTGCGCGGCGGGCCCCCGGTCGCCGCGGGCGGCGCGACGATGCGGGCGGGACCGGACGGCGTCGCGACCTCGGTGCGGCGCAGCGCCGGGTGGCGCGACAGGCCGGCGACGTCGTTGACCTCGCCGAACGCGATGCCGGCCTGCTTCAGCCGCGCCAGCAGCGCCGGGCGCTCCACAGCGCCGAACTCCGCCACGATGATCGCGTCGAGCGAATCGCGGTTGGCGCAGCGCGCGACGTTGGTCGCATAGCGCGGGTCGGTCGCAAGCCGGGGATGGTTGAGCACGTCGGCGGCCAGCCGCGCGAACTCGCGCTCGTTCTGGATCGCGATCAGGATCGGCGCCCCGCCCTGGGTCGGATAGACGCCGTAGGGATGGATCGACGGGTGGTTGAGGCCGACCCGCGGCGTGACCTTCTGCGCGTAGTCGTAGTGCATCAGCGGCACCGTCATCCAGTCCGCCATGCCGGCGAACAGCGACGTCTCGATCGTCTTGCCCTGGCCGGTGAGGCCGCGCTCGATCAGCGCCTCCAGGATCGCCATCGTCGAATACATGCCGCAACTGATGTCGCATGCCGAGACGCCGACCCTGCCCGGCCCGTCCGGCGTGCCGGTGATCGAGGTCAGGCCGCTTTCCGCCTGCACCAATAGGTCGTAGGCCTTCATGTCGGCATACGGCCCGCTCTCGCCGTAGCCGGAGATGTCGCAGGTGATGAGCCGCGGGTTCGCCTTGCGCAGGTCCGCCGAGCCGAGGCCGGCGCGCGCCGCGGCGCCGGGCGCCAGGTTCTGGATGAAGACGTCCGCCTTCGCCGCGATCCGGCGCAGCAGCGCGAGGTCGTCGGGCTGCTTGATGTCGGCGACCAGCGACTGCTTGCCGCGGTTGAGCCAGACGAAATAGGCGCTCTCGCCGTGGACCGCGCTGTCGTAGCCGCGCGCGAAGTCGCCCTCCGCGCGCTCCACCTTGATCACCCGCGCCCCGGCGTCCGCCAGCCGCGACGAGCAGTACGGCGCCGCCACCGCCTGCTCCAGGGAAAGGACGAGCAGTCCGTCGAGCGCGGGCCTCGCGTCAGGCCCGCAACATCCGGGGAGCCCACCTCACCCGCTCGCTGCGCTCGCACCCTCTCCCCCCAAAGTGGGCGGAGAGGGTAATTCTCCCTCTCCGCCCCAACGGGGGGGAGAGGGTCGGGGTGAGGTGGGGGTGACTGCCGCGCATCGATGCGAGCCCTCAATACGACCGCGGCAGGCCGAGGACGTGCTCGGCGACGAACGACAGCACCAGGTTGTTGGAAATCGGCGCGATGCGGTAGAGCCTGGTCTCGCGGAACTTGCGCTCGACGTCGTACTCCTCGGCAAAGGCGAAGCCGCCGTGGGTCTGCATGCACATGTCGGCCGCTTTCCACGACGCCTCGGAGGCGAGGTACTTGGCGAGGTTCGCCTCCTCGCCGCACGGCTCGCCGGCCTCGAACTTCTCCGCCGCGCGGTGGACCATCAGCTCGGCGGCGCGCATCGCGCCGTAGGCCTCGGCGATCGGGAACTGGATGCCCTGGTTCTGGCCGATCGGGCGGCCGAACACCACGCGCTCCTTGGCGTAGTCCGACGCCTTCCGGATGAACCACTTGGCGTCGCCGATGCACTCGGCGGCGATCAGGATGCGCTCGGCGTTCATGCCGTCGAGGATGTAGCGGAAGCCCTGCCCTTCCTGGCCGACCAGGTTCTCGGCCGGGATTTTCAGGTTGTCGAAGAACACCGCCGTGGTGGCGTGGTTGATCATGGTGCGGATGGGCTGGATCTCGAGCCCGTGGCCCTTCGCTTCGCGCATGTCGACGATGAAGACGGACAGGCCCTCGGTCCGCTTCTTCACCTGGTCGCGCGGCGTGGTGCGGGCCAGCAGCAGCATCAGGTCGGAGTGCTCGGCGCGCGAGGTCCACACCTTCTGGCCGTTGACCACGTAGGCGTCGTTGCCTTCCTTCACCGCCACCGTGCGCAGGTTCAGCGTGTCGGAGCCGGTGGTCGGTTCGGTGACGCCGAACGCCTGCATGCGCAGCTCGCCGGTCGCGATCTTGGGCAGGTACGCTTTCTTCTGGCGGTCGTTGCCGTGCCGCAGCACCGTCCCCATGGTGTACATCTGCGCGTGGCAGGCGGCGCCGTTGCAGCCGGCTGCCTGGATTTCCTCCAGGATCGCGGCGGCGGCGGAGATCGGCAGGCCGCTGCCGCCGAATTCCTCCGGGATCAGGACCGAGAGGTAGCCGGCGTCGGTCAGCGCCTTGACGAACTCGGTGGGGTACGCGCGCGCCGCGTCGAGCTTGCGCCAGTATTCGCCGGGGAACTGGGCGCACAGGCGGGCGACGGCCTCGCGGATGTCCTGATAGGTCTCGACCATGACGATTCCCTGTCGGTGACGCCGCCGTTTTAGCACATGGCGCCGCGATGAGAAGCCGGGCGCCCGTGTTGCACGAATATCGCACCGCACCCGGCAATCGGATTTTCAACCGCCGTTTCATCCCGTTGTCACAGCCGGCCCGTAACAGGGCGGGGCACGCCGGCTGCATCGCCGGGGCTCGGCCGGGTCCTGTTTCCGCGGTGAAGCCTTGTTCAGAAACCGACGCGGGGTCCATGCGGGCCGCTGCTTTCCGGGCTCGCCCTGGAAGCGCGGCAGTAGGCGCGGTACGGCGCCCGTTCAACGGAGGGATGAGATTTCAATGAAAGCGAAACTGTTGGCGACGACGGCCTTCGTCGCTGCCGGGCTGGTGCTGTTCGACCAGGCTGCCCAGGCGCAGAGCAAGGCGCCGTCGGTCTCCGTCCGCGGCTACTACGACGTGGAAGCCGGCTTCTCTGATCAGAAGGACGGCCGTCCGCTGGTCGGCCGCCGGGTCACGTTCGACACCATCCAGGACGTCGAGGTCCATTTCAACATCAGCGCCGCGCTCGACAACGGCCTGCGCTTCGACGGCCGCGTCGAGCTGGAGGGCGGCTCCGAAGGCGACCAGATCGACGAAAGCTGGCTGCGCGCCCGCTGGTTCTTCGGCGACATCTATCTCGGCTCGCGCAACCCCGAGGCCTACAAGAACACCTATTTCGCCCCCGACGTCGGCACCGAGACTGTCGACTACGAGCGCTGGATCATCGTGAAGAGTGGCGCCTCGACCTCCGGCGAATCGCCGTTCCTCGACCCGCGCCTGCGCTTCGGCTGCAACGACTGCGACAACGTCACCTACGTGACGCCGCGTTTCGCCGGCTTCCAGCTCACCGGCAGCTACCTGCCGAACGTGGAGCAGGACCTCAACACCTCGATCGCGACCACCGACTCGGTCTACAACAAGGGCGTCGCGCTCGGCCTGAACTTCGACCGCAAGTTCGACCAGCTCCAGATCGGCTTCAACGCGCATTACCAGACCTGGCTGGGCGTGCCGGCCGGCCTGCCCGACGACCCCTGGGGCCTGACCATCAGCGGCAAGATCAGCTACGCCGGCTTCACGGTCGGCGGCGCGTGGATGCTGGTCGAGGACTTCCGCTCCGGCGCGACCAACTCGCAGGACGGCTCGGGCTGGGAAGTCGGCGCCTCCTACGCCTTCGGGCCGAACGCCGTCAGCTTCGTCTATCGCAAGGGCGAGGACGAGGACTCGACGACGGTCTCGGGTTCGGACGAGATCGACGTCTACGCGGTGGGCTTCAACCGGGACCTCGGCCCCGGCGTGCGCCTCTACGCCAACGTGATCTACTTCGACCTCACCGGCGAGAACCCCGGCACGGCCGACGACAACAAAGGCTGGATCGCCTTCACCGGTCTCGGCCTGCGGTTCTGATCCGCCGGTTGACTTCCGCCGTCGGCGCGTCACCCTGTAAGGGGTGCCGCGCCACGGAGGAAGACAGATGCCGATCGTCAACCGGATCGCCGAGTTCCACGACCAGATGACCGCCTGGCGGCGGCAGCTCCACGAACATCCCGAGACCGCGTTCGAGGAGTTCAAGACTTCGGACTTCGTCGCCGGCAAGCTCCGGGAATTCGGCATCGAGATTCACCGCGGGCTGGGCGGCACAGGCGTCGTCGGCACGCTGAAGGGCGCGCGCGGCGACGGCCCGGCGATCGGGCTGCGCGCCGACATGGACGCGCTGCACATCGAGGAGAAGAACGAGTTCGCCCACAAGTCGAAGGTGCCGGGCAAGATGCATGCCTGCGGCCACGACGGGCACATGACGATGCTGCTGGGCGCCGCGCGCTACCTGGCTGAGACGCGCAACTTCGCCGGCACCGTCAATTTCATCTTCCAGCCGGCCGAGGAGAACGAGGGCGGCGGGCGCAAGATGGTGGAGGACGGGCTGTTCGACCTGTTCCCGGTCGAATCGGTCTACGGCATGCACAACATGCCCGGCCTCGACCTCGGCAAGTTCGCCGTCCGGCCCGGCCCGTTCATGGCCGCCTTCGACATCTTCGAGATCAAGGTGCTGGGGTCCGGCACCCACGCGGCCTCGCCCCACCTCGGCACCGACGCCATCGTCGCCGGGGCGCAGATCGTGACCGCGCTGCAGACCATTGCCAGCCGCGTGGTCGACCCCATGGACACCGTGGTGGTCAGCGTCACCCAGATCCATGCCGGCGACACCTGGAACGTGATCCCCGAGGACGTGGTGATCCGCGGCACGGCGCGGGCCTTCAAGCCCGAGGTCCAGGCGCAGGTCGAGGCCAACATCCGGAGAATCGTCGCCGGCACCGCCGCGGCGCTGAACGTCGCCGCCGATGTCCATTACGAGCGGCGCTACCCGCCGACGATCAACAATGCCGAGGCGGCGGCGTTCACCGTCGAGGTCGCCAGGGACGTGTTCGGCGAGGCCAACCTGGAGCTCGACCGCGACCCCAAGATGGCGGCGGAGGACTTCTCGTTCATGCTGAACGTCAAGCCGGGGGCCTATGTCTGGGTGGGCAACGGCCCCGGCGAGGGCGGCTGCCTGCTGCACAACCCCCGCTACGACTTCAACGACGACGCGCTGCCTTTGGGCGCGAGCTACTGGGCGCGGCTCGTCGAGACGAAGCTTTCGCCGCCGGCTTGACCCGCTTCGGCGGCGCGGCCTTCGGCTTGGCCTTGACGGCGGCCGGCTTCGGCTTGGCCGCCGGCCGGGCGGCCTTCTTCGGCGGCGCGCTGATGCGCTGCTTCGGCGCGCCCTTGGCCGCGGCGACCTTCACCTTCGGCTTCGCGACCGGCTTCGCGACCGGCTTGGCGGCGGTTTTCGGCGCGGCCTTGGCTGCCGGCTGGGGCGCCGCCTTCGGCGCCGGGCGCGCCGGCTTGGCGGCGCGGGCGGCCGGCGGCTCGGCGCGGCGGCCCGGCTTCGCGGGCTTGGCGGCCGAAGCGTCCTTGCGGCCGGCATCCTTGCGGCCGGCGCCCTTGCGGTCCGCGGCCGGCTGGCTGCGGGCGGCCGGCGGCGGCGCCGGTCGCGGCAGCCGCTGGGCCGCCTGGACGAACGCCTCGAGGGTGGCGGAGAGCACCTCGGGCGCCTCCAGGTAGGCGGAATGGCCGACGCCCTGCAGCACGGTGAACTGCGCGCCCCGGATGCCGGCGGCGATCTGGCGGCAGCTTTCGCGCGGGGCATGCGAATCATCGGTGCCAGCGACCACCAGGGTCGGGACGTCGATGCCGCGCAGCTCCGCGAACAGGTCGGCCTGGCACAGCGCCTCCCACGCCTTCAGGTAGCCCTGGATGCGCAGCTTCGCCGCCGATTCGATGGCACGGGCGATCAGCTCCTGCGGCGCGGTGGTGGCCACGGTGGCGGGGCCGCGCCGTGCGGCGAATCCTTTCAGTCCTAAGGATTCCATCTCCGCCTTGCGGGCGCGGAAGGCCTGGTCGCGCATCGCCTCCGGCAGCCGGCCGAGGCCGGTGATCGGCTCCACCAGCGACAGCGAGGCGACGCGTTCCTTGTGGCGGCGACGGAAGGCCGCCGCCACGATCGCCCCGATGGAGTGGCCGACCAGATGCGCGCGGTTGACCTTGAGCGCGTCGAGCAGGCTTGCCAGCGCGGCAACATATTGGCCAATATCGGATTTCGGGGTCGTCAGGTCGGCCGACTGGCCGTAGCCGGGGGCGTCCCAGGCGATCACCCGGTAGCGCGCCGGCAATTTCTCGAACTGGTCGACCCACACGCCGGAATTGCCGGTCAACCCATGCAGGAAGACGATGGCTGGGCCGCGCCCCGCTTCGCGGTAGCTGACGGTCAGGTCGCTCAACTTAACGCGCTGCGGGTCGGGAATGCCCATTCTTATTCCCCTCGGGGCCGCTAAGGCGTTCTGCGCGCTAGTATGATCCGCGTCCGACGCGTTGACAAGGTGGGGGCCGCGGGCGAGAGTCGCCCCCTTCGGGGAGGGAAAATGGCCAAGGTAGACGTCTTTGCAGGTGCACGCCTGCCGCGTTCGCCGGTCTATGGCATGCGCGGCATGGTTGTCAGCGGCCACTCGCTCGCCTCCCTGGCGGGCCTGCGGATGCTTGAGCAGGGTGGGTCGCTGGCCGACGCCATGATCGCCACCTCCGCGGTGCTGACCGTAGTGATCCCGCAGGCGACCTCCGCCGGCGGCGACGCCTTCATCCTTTACCACGACGCCGCCAGCGGGAAGACGGTGGGCCTCAACGCCTCCGGCCACGCCCCGGCCGGCGCGACGCCGGAGGCCTTCGCCGGCGGCATGAAGGTGCGCGGGCCGCTGGCCGCCTCCGTCCCGGGCATGATCCGCGGCTGGGAGGTCCTGCACCAGCGCTACGGCAAGCTGCCGTGGAAGAGCCTGTTCGGCGCCGCGATCGACCTGGCGGCGCACGGCCACCCGCTGTCGCGGGTGCTGGCGGCTGGCCTGCGCCTGTTCAACACGGACGTGGCGGCCGATCCCGGCCTGTCGGCGCTCTACATGCCGGGCGGGGTGCCGCTGAACGCCGGCGACGTGCTGCGCCAGCCGGCGCTGGCCGAGACCCTGAGCGAGATCGCCGAGAAGGGCGCCGGCGCCTATTACGAAGGCCGCATCGCCAAGTCGATCGGCGACTATTCGCAGAGCCGCGGCGGCCTGCTGTCGGCCGGCGACTTCGCCGGCTACCAGCCGGAATGGGTGACGCCGCTGGAGACCGACTATCGCGGCCTGACCGTCCGGGTGATGCCGCCCAATTCCTACGGCGTCCTGATGCTGATGCAGCTCAACGCGCTGTCCGGCCTGTCGTCGGACGAGCTGGCCGGCGCCAGCACGGCGCAGCGGCTGGCGTGGCTGATGGCGGCGGCGCGCGCCACCTTCGCCGCCGGCGAGAAGTTCATCGCCGACCCGCGCACCGACCCGGCGCCGCTCGACGACATGCTGGGCGCCCGCCAGACCCAGGAGCTGCAGCACGCGGTGCGGACCCTGTCCAACGGCACCGCCGGCGGCGGCAAGGGCGGCACCTCGTGCATCGTGATGGCGGACAAGGACGGTAACGCCTGCTCCGTCGTGCAGAGCGTGTTCCACGTGTTCGGCAGCGCGTTCATGGACCCCGGCACCGGCATCCTGCTGAACAACCGGATGACCGGGTTCACCCACCAGCCGGGCCTGCCGCGCAGCGTCGCGCCGGGCAAGCGCCCGCCGCACACGCTGAACCCGACCATGACGCTCGACGGCGGCCGGCCGCGCTATTTGCTGACCACCCCGGGCGGGCCGGCGCAGACGATCTCGCTGATCCAGGTGCTGACCGGGCTGGTCGACCTGAAGCGCGAGCTGTCCACCTGCGTCGAGGGCCCGCGCTGGAGCATCGACCTGGCCGGCCGCGCGCTGGTCGAGCTCGGCTACGACGACGCGACCCTGGCCGAGCTCGGCCGGCTCGGCTATCCCACCGGCCGCGCCGAGGGCGCATCCTATTTCGGCTCGATCAAGGCGGTCGAGGTGATGAAGAACGGCGTCCTCGCCGGCATGGCCGACATGCGGCGCGAGGCCTACGCGGTGGGCGCGTGATGCCGGCGGATCGGCCGCCCCACGCCGGGGCGGACCTGATCGTCGTCAACGGCAAGGTCATCACCGTCGACCCGGCGTTCCGGCTGGCGCAGGCGGTGGCGGTGAAGGACGACCGCATCCTCGCGGTCGGTTCGGGCGACGAGATGCGGGCGCTGGCCGACCCGCACACGACGATCGTGGACGCCGGCGGCCGCGCCGTGATGCCGGGCCTGATCGACGGCCACGCCCACATGGACCGCGAAGGCCTGAAGCCGGTGTTCCCGTCGCTCGAGGGCTGCCGGTCGATCGACGACATCCTGCAGAAGATCGAGGCGCTGGTGAAGGCGCGCGGCCCCGGCGAATGGGTCGTCACCATGCCGATCGGCGACCCGCCTTATTACTGGGACGTGCCGGAGTGCCTGAAGGAGAAGCGCTTCCCGACCCGCGCCGACCTCGACCGCGTCGCGCCGGACAACCCCGTCTACATCCGTCCGATCTGGGGCTTTTGGCGCCACGTGCTGCCGCTGACCTCGGTCGCCAACACCGCGGCCCTGCGCGCCGCCGGCATCGACCGCAACACGCCGCCGCCGTGCCCATCGGTGACGTTCGACAAGGACGCGGCCGGCGAGCCGACCGGGGTGATCTACGAGCGCACCTTCGTGCCGCTGGTCGAGCTCGGCTACTTCCACATGATGCCGCGCTTCACGCCGGCCGACCGGGTCGCCGGGCTGAAGCGCGCGATGCGCCTCTACAACGCCGCCGGCACCACCAGCGTGTGGGAGGAGCACGGCGCGGCGCAGGAGATGATCGCCGCCTACCAGGCGGTACGCAACGAGGGCGCGATGACGGCGCGCGCGCGGCTGGTCTACAGCCCGTCGTGGGGCAGCATCGGCGGCGAGCCGGCGGCGATGCTGCCGTCGTGGGCGGCGTGGCTGGGTCGCGGCGGTCTGGGCGATGAATGGCTCGGCGTCGAGGGGCTCTATGCCGAATGGGGGCCGACTCTGGAGAACCAGTGGCGCGCCAAGGCCGCGCCCTATACCGGCTGGGCCGGGTTCTTCTACGACTGCGGCCAGCCGCGCGAGAAGATGGTCGAGCTGATGGTCGCCGCCGCGCGCAACGACGTGCGGATGGTGTCGCTGTCGATCGATTTCCTCGACGTCTACGAGCAGGTGAACCGGATCGTGCCGATCGCCGGCAAACGCTGGGTGATCGGCCACCTGAACACCGCGACGCGCGACCAGATCCGGCGCATCAGGGACCTTGGCCTGGTGATGACGACGCACACCAACCGCTACGTCTACAAGGAAGGCCACCTGACGCGGCAGGAGATCGGCGCCGGCGACCCGCGCCTGATCTCGCCGCTGAAGTCGATCAAGGAGGCCGGCATCCACATCGGGCTCGCGACCGACAACGTGCCGGTCAGCCTGTTCTACCCGGTGTGGCAGGCGGTGACGCGGATGAACCGCTATACCGGCGACGCGATCCAGCCGGACGAGGCGCTGAGCCGCGAGGACGCGCTGCGCGCCGCCACAATCGAGGGCGCGCACCTGACGTTCGAGGAGGACGAGAAGGGCTCGCTGGAGGCCGGCAAGCTCGCCGACATGGTGGTGCTGTCGGCCGATCCGCTGACCTGTCCGGCCGATGACATAAAGGACATCGTCGCCGAGACTACGGTCGTCGGCGGACGCATCGTCTACCAGCGGGGAACGGCATGAACGAGCGCATCGAATTCAAGGTGGCCGACCTCGACACGCCGGTGCTGCTGGTCGAGGCGGAGCCGTTCGAGCGCAACGTCAAGCGGATGCAGGAGATCGCCGCCGCCGCCGGCATCGCCTACCGGCCGCACGCCAAGGCGCACAAGAGCCCGGTGGTGGCGGAGATGCAGCTCGCCGCCGGCGCCGCCGGGGTGTGCTGCGCCAAGCTGGGCGAGGCGGAGGTGATGGCCGCCAACGGGATCGCCGACATCCTGATCACCACCGAGGTGGTCGGGCCGAACAAGCTGCAGCGGCTGATGGCGGTGGCGCAGCGCGCGCGCGTGGGCGTGGTCGCCGACAACGAGGAGAACATCGCGCTGCTGGCCCGCGCCGCGCAGACCGCCGGCATCCGCCTCGACGTGCTGGTCGAGGTCGACGTCGGCCAGCGCCGCTGCGGCGTGCAGCCGGGGCCGGAGGCGGCGCGGCTCGCGCGGCTGATCGCCGACGAGCAGTGGCTCAACTTCCGCGGCCTGCAGGGCTACCAGGGCGCGATCCAGATGACCGCCGACTACGCGACGCGGCGCGGCCAGGTGAAGGACGCGCTCGACAGGCTGCTGGAATCGGCCGAACTGGTGCGCAAGGCCGGGCTGCCGGTCGAGGTGCTGACCGGCGGCGGTTCCGGCTCGGCGGTGATCGACTGCGAGCTCAAGGGGCTGACCGAGCTGCAGCCGGGCTCATACCTGTTCATGGATTCGAAGTACGCCGCGATCGAATGGTCCGGCGGCGCGCGGGTGCCGTTCGAGAATTCGCTGTTCCTGCTCGGCACCGTCATCAGCCGCCCCGCCGCCGACCGCGCCATCGTCGACGTCGGCTACAAGGCGGCCAGCAACGACGGCGGGCCGCCGCTGCCGGTCGGCCTGCCCGGCGCGACCTTCGCCTTCGCCGGCGACGAGCACGGCCAGCTCTCGTTCGACGGCAAGCCGTGCCCGCTCAAGCTCGGCGACCAGGTGCGCCTGATCCCCAGCCACTGCGACACCACGGTCAACCTGCACGACCGTTTCATCGTCGCGCGCAACGGCCTGGTCGACGACATCTGGGACATCGCCGCCCGCGGCCGGGTGCAGTAGACCGGGCTTTCGAGTGTCGTCATCCGCGGGCTTGATCCGCGGCTGTCCGGTTGGGCGGTGACCGCCAAAAAAGGTAGTGGTTATGCGCGGACTTGATCCGCGCATCCAGCGCGCGCGGTCAGCGCGCAGGAGACTCTTCTGCGCGGCCATGCCGCGCTGCTGGATACGCGGGTCGAGCCCGCGTATGACGACTGGTTTTTGGATGACGCGCATCGCTGCGCGCTTGACCGGACAGCAGTAGACCTGATCCGTGCATGACTCCCCAGGAGACAACCGCACCGCGCGCCGCTCAGCCCAGCAGGATCGAGTTGTACCAGGTCGTCGTCACCACCACGTCGAACACGACGTAGAGGAACGCCGCGCACAGGCCGGCGTAGATCACCGCCGTCAGCGCGCTGACCCGGCTCCACAGCAGCAGGAAGGCGAGGATGAAGACGGGAATGGCGACGAGCTGGCCGACCAGCACGGTGAGCGCGACCGGTACGGCGATCCAGACGAAGAAGTAGGCGGAGCGAATAAGCTCGCGGCGGAAGTCCGGTGCGCCGAGCCATTCGGCGCCGCGCGCGCCGCCGGCCGCCGCGATCGCGCGCACCGCCTGCACGTCGCGCAGCAGCACGGCGAGCGACAGCAGCAGCGCCGGCACCGCGACCGCGATCGGGAAGCGCCGCACCGACTCCGACCAGCCGATGGCCGCGACGATGCAGTAGACCGAGACCACGCACACCAGCGCCGACATGAAGATCGAGATCACCGGCACGCTGGCGGCGACGTCGCCCGCCGCCTTCACGCCCGACTTGCGGTCGCGCAGCTGCGAACGCACGGCGAAGAACACGGTGACCGCGACCAGCGCCATCAGCGCCACCACGATCGGGCGGTTGTAGACCCAGTCCCAGCCATAGGCGCGGATGGAGAGGTGGAGCGAATTCTCCATGATGTCGCCCAGGATGAACCCGAGCACGATCGGGGCGCGCGGCCAGCCGCCGTGCTTCATCACCACGCCGATCACGCCGAAGATGATGAGGACGATCCAGTCGCCGATCTGGCCGCTGCCCGACCACGCGCCCATCAGGACGAACATCGTCACCGCCGGCACGATCATGTGGCCGGGGATGAAGATGATCTTCTGCAGCTGGTTGGTCCACAGCATCAGCAGGACCGCCGCCACCACGTTGGCGAAGATCAGGGTCCACATCATGCTGTAGGTGACGTCGAGCTTGGACGTCAGCATCTCCGGGCCCGGCGTCAGCCCCTGGATCAGGAACGCGCCGAGCAGGATCGCCATCGGCGCCGAGCCGGGGATGCCGAACGCCACCGTCGGCACCAGCTCGCCGCCCTTGACCGAGTTGTTCGCCGCCTCCGGCGCGATGACGCCGCGCACGTCGCCGCGCCCGAAGCGCGACTTGTCCTTGGCCGACTGCACCGCATGGCCGTAGGCGACCCAGTCGGCGATGGTCGAGCCGAGGCCGGGCAGGATGCCGATGTAGATGCCGATGATCGAGCTGCGCAGCAGCAGCCACTTGTGCTCCACCGCATCGCGCATGCCGCGCATGATTCCGCCGGTGACGTCCTCGCGCTTGATGTCGGAGATCGAGCGCTGGCCGGCGGCGAGCCCGACCAGCTCCGGCACCGCGAAGATGCCGAGCACCACCGGCACCAGCGGCATGCCGTCGAGCAGATAGGGGATGCCGAGCCAGTAGCGCGGGATCGCCTCCTGCTCGGCATAGCCGACGTTGGCGAGCAGCAGCCCGATCGTCGCCACGGTCAGCCCCTTGAGGATTGAGCCTCCCGACAGCGCGCCGACCATGGTGAGGCCGAGCACGCCGAGCATGAAGAACTCCGGCTTGGCGAAGGCGAGCACGATCGGCTGCACGATCGGGATCGACACGCCCATCATCAGCCCGCCGAGCACGCCGCCGATCGCCGAGCAGGTGAAGGCGGCGCCGAAGGCGCGCGCCGCCTCGCCGTTCTTGGCCATCTGGTAGCCGTCGACGACGGTTGCCTGCGCCGCCGCGGTGCCCGGCACGCCGATCAGGATGGCGGTGACGGAATCGCTGGTCGTCGTGACCGCGTACATGCCGAGCAGGAACGCGAACGCCGACACCGGGTCCATGCCGAAGGTGAACGGCAGCAGGATCGCCATGCCCGACAGGCCGGAAAGGCCGGGGACGGCGCCGAAATACATCCCCACGGCGATGCCGAGGAACAGGTAGCCGATCGCCGGCCATTGAACTGCGAGCAACAGGCCGTCGACGGCAGCTTCAAGCAATGGGATTCTCCCGGCCGGCGTTCACGGCCGGCCGCAACGGAGCGGCCGGCCGCGCGCGGTCTACTTGCCGAGCTTGCTGGTGTAGTCCTTCAGGAAGGCGACCAGCTCCGGCTTGATCGTCGCCAGGTTGGCGATGATCTTCTGGCCCTCGTCGCCCGCCACGAGGCCGGCGCGGTAGCGCACCGTCTTCTCGTACTCGGCGAGGAACTTCTCGTCCTTCCACAGCGAGACGAACGCGGCGCGCGCGTCCTTCACCGCCTCGTCCGGCGAGCCGGGCGGCAGGAACGAGGTGCGGAACATCGAGTTCATGATGCCGGCGATCAGCCTGAGCGATTCCCACGCCACGCCCGAGGGCATCGCGTCCTTGCCCTTGATCTCCTTGTACACGGTCAGGAAGGTCGGCACGTCGGGCACCACGGGGCTCGCCATGAAGTTGCCCTTGCCGTCCTCAAGATCGAGGTGCCACAGCGGCGTGACGATGCCGGTCTTCACCATCGTCGGCGTGATCGAGGCGCGCCACCCGGGCAGCGAGCTGGACGAGACCTGCACCTCGTTCTGCTGCACCGCCGTCTCGACCTCCTTGAGGCCCTTGTAGCCGGTGACGACCTGGTACTTCACGCCGAGCAGGTCGAGCGACAGCGTGCCGAACAGCACCTGCGTCGACAGGTTGCCGAGGCCGCCGTACTTGAACCCGCTGGTCTTCATGATGTCGGCCGGCTTGTTGATGCCGGGCGGCACGTCCTTGCGCGCGTAGACGACCGTCGGCTGCTGCACGCCGGCGATGAAGATGAACTGGCTGTATTTGACGCGCAGGCTCTCGCTGCCGAGCACCTCGTCGAGCGGGCTCCAGGTGAAGAAGCCCAAGGTCATGCCGTCCTTCGCCGCCGCCTCGCCCAAGTAGTTGGCGCCGACATTGCCGGCCGCGCCGCCCATGTTCTTGACGATCACGGTCGGCTTGCCGGGAATGTGGTTGGGCAGATGGTGCGCGATCACGCGGCCTTCGATGTCGGTCGGGCCGCCGGGGGGATAGTTGATCAGCAGCGTGAGCGTCTTGCCCTTGTAGAACTGGGCCTGCGCCGCACCGACCCCGCATGAAGCGGCCAGCGCGAGCGCGCTGACGAAGACGCCGAAGCTCTTGCTCATCCCTGTGTCCTCCCTTGTTCGGCCGCTGCGGCCGGCGGCTTGGTTGACGGGCAGCATAGACAGCGTGCTGCACGTGCGCAACGACAGGCGGGTCAGGACAGAAACGGACCCGCCACGTCGGCCAACCGGTCGGGATCCTCGATGGGCAGGTAATGGCCGATGCCGGGCAGCAATCGGAACGTCGGTTCCGGCAAGGCCGCGGCGATGCGCCGGCACAGCGGTTCCGGCGCGACGACGTCGTCGGCGCCGGCGATCACCAGCGCGGGAACCCGGATCAGCGGCGCGTCGCCAACGAGGTCGGCGCTCACGATCACGTCGACCATCGCGCGATAAGCGGCGATGTCGATCGCCGACATGATGCGCACGATGTCGGCCACCGCCCACGGCGGCGTGCCCTTGCCGACGATGGCGAGGCCGCGGGTGGCGGCGAATTCCGCCATGCCCAGCGCCTCGACGTCCTTCAGCCGGCCGGCGCGCAGGTCCGACTTTCCCGCGGCGTCGAGCCGGCCGCCGCCGTCGATCGGATGGATCAGGACGACGCGGCGCGCCAGCGCCGGCCGCAGCCGGTTGAGCGCCGCGACGATCGGCGCCCCGATCGAATGGCCGACGAGATCGGGCGAGGCGACGCCGAGATGGTCGAGCAGGCCGGCGAGGAGGCCCGCATAGCGCGCAGCGGTCGCTTCGCCCTGGGGCAGCAGCGCGGACCCGCCGTAGCCAGGCGCGTCCCACGCGACGACACGGCGCGTCGATTTGAAGGCGTCGAACTGCGCCGCCCATGAGTCCGAGCTGCCGCCGATGCCGTGGACGAGCACGAGCGGCCGCCCGTCGCCGGCTTCGCGCCAGGCGACGGGCCGGCCGTCAATGTCGATCGTGCGGGCTTCGGGCAGCATGGCAGCGCGCGGGTCCGGCGGCAGCGGTTGCGCCGGACCCGGTTGCCGTCAGCCCTTCTTGCTCTGGTCGGTGACCAGCGTGCCGAGCTTGAACGGCTCGAACGTCGGCTTGTAGGCCTTCTCGTCGAGGAACTGGCGCAGGCCGGTGTTGTAGGAATCCTCGGCGTCGCCGACCTTGATCGCCTTGCCCTTCTCGGCCAGGTAGTCGTAGGCCTGACCGAAATCCATCGTGCGCACCGCACGCACCGCCTGCTTGGTGGCGCGCAGCACGTTCGGGCTCTTCTTCATCAGCTTCTCGGCGAGCTTGGTGACCTCCTTCTCGAGGTCCGCCTTCGGCACCGCGTAGTTGATCATGCCGATGCGCGCCGCCTCCTTGCCGTCGAACGGATCGCCGAGGCAGCAGTAGTAGAGGGCGTGGCGCGGCAGCACGCTATCGGCGACGACCTTGCTGACCAGCGCGCCGGGCAGGATGCCCCAGTTCACCTCCGACAGCGAGAACACCGAGTCCTCGGCCGCGATCGCGAAGTCGGTCGCCAGCAGCTGCATGAACGCGCCGCCGACGCAGTAGCCCTGCACCATCGCGATGGTCGGCTTGTCGTAGTTGTACAGCCGCTCCCAGCGCCAGCGGTTGGCGGCTTCCTGCGCGCGCTTGCGCTCGTAGGGGTTCTTCTCGAGGGCGCGGAAGAACAGGCGCAGGTCCTGGCCGGCGGAGAAGTTGCCGCCGGCGCCGGTGATGACGACGACCTTGGTGTCGGGATCGCATTCGAGCTCGGCGAGGGTCTCGTCCATCTCGTAGTGGAGCTGCGGGCTCATCGCATTCCGCTTGTCGGGACGGTTCATGTAGACCGTGCTGATCCCGTTGTGCTTCTCCACCTTCGTGCATTCGCGCTTTGTCGCGGCCATTACCGTCGTCTCCCCTCTTGGCTTCGCGCCGTTCCGTTTCGGTGGCGGTAAAATGACCGATCCGCGAAGGCGAGTCAAAAGGGCGGACGGAGGCCGGCGCGGCCATGTCGTCGGGGCGGGAACGGGCCCGCCAGGGGCGGCAGAAAAGGATAGCGTGTGAACGTTTTCCGCGGGCGCCGGCGGGACGGCTAAGTCAGGTACTGATTGGAGATCTCGGCGCCGAGCACGACGGTGTCGTCGATGAACCGGGTCAGGAACTCGTGCAGGCCGGACCGGAAGATGTCGTCGACCCGGCTGTAGCGCAGCTGGGCGTGGATCTGGCCAGCCAGGCGGTGGCATTCGCCGGTGCGCCCGTACTCGCGCGCCAGGAGATCCAGGAGCTCGGTGATGCCGTTGTAGCACGCGACGAGCGAGCGCGGCATCTCCGGCCGCAGGATCAGGAGCTCGGCCACCAGCCAGGGCTTGATCTCGCGCCGGTACACCCAGTGGTAGCTGCGCGAGGCCGACACCGCACGCAGGATCGCCGACCACTGCACGTAGTCCAGCCCGCCGCCGACCGGCACGTAGTCGGGCAGCAGGACGTGGTATTTCACGTCCAGGATGCGCGCGGTGTTGTCGCCGCGCTCGATCAGGGTGCCGAGGCGGGTGAACCAGTAGGCGTCGTTGCGCAGCATCGTCGAGCCGACGCAGCCGTTGAAGAACAGCGAGCGCTCCTTTACCCAGTCGAGCACGCGGCGGATGCTGTCGGGGCCGAAGTCGTCGTCCTTCAGCTCGCGTGCGGCGAGCCAGGTGCCGTTGACCGCCTCCCACATGTCGGCGGTGAGGCCGGTGCGCACCGCCCGCCCGTTGAGCCGCGCCGTCGCCAGGCACGACATCACCGACGACGGGTTGTCGCGGTCGCGCACCAAGTAGGTCACCACCGCGTCCGCGGTCGCCTTCGGGTGCTTGGCGTAGAAGCTCTTCTCGCAGCCGGCCGCGACGATGATGGAATGCCATTCGTCGCCGCCGTCCTCGCCCGTCGCCGACATCGAGGCCAGCCGCCAGCCGGTCTCGATGATGCGGACCAGGTTCTCCGCCCGCTCCATGTAGCGGGCCAGCCAGTAGAGGTTGGCGGCGGTGCGCGACAGCATCGCCTCAGCCCTCCAGCACCCAGGTGTCCTTGGTGCCGCCGCCCTGGCTGGAATTGACCACCAGCGAGCCTTCCTTCAGCGCGACGCGGGTCAGCCCGCCGGGCACGATGCGCACCCGGTCGGCGCCGACCAGCACGAACGGGCGCAGGTCGACGTGGCGCGGCGCGACGCCGGATTCGACGAAGGTCGGGCAGGTCGAGAGCGCGAGCGTCGGCTGCCCGATATAGGCGTCGGGATGCGCCTTGATCTTGTCGGCGAAGGCGGCGCGCTCGGCGGCGCTGGCGTGCGGGCCGACCAGCATGCCGTAGCCGCCGGAGCCCTTGACCTCCTTCACCACCAGCTCGGCGAGGTGGTCGAGCACGTAGGCGCGCTGGTCCGGCACCGCGCAGGAGAAGGTCGGCACGTTCTTTAGGATCGGCTCCTCTCCGAGATAGAACCGCACCATCTCCGGCACGTGGATGTAGACCGCCTTGTCGTCGGCGATGCCGGCGCCGACCGCGTTGGCGAGCGTCACCCGCCCGGCCCTGTAGGCCGCCACCAGCCCCGGCACGCCGAGCACGCTGTCCGGATTGAACGCGCGCGGGTCGAGAAAAGCGTCGTCGATGCGGCGGTAGATCACGTCGACCCGCTGCGGACCGCGGGTGGTGCGCATGAACACCGCGTCGTCCTCCACGAACAGGTCGCGGCCCTCGACCAGCTCGATCCCCATCTCGTCGGCAAGGAAGCAGTGCTCGTAGTAGGCCGAGTTGTAGACGCCGGGCGTCAGCAGCACGATGGTCGGGTCGCCCTTGCACGCCGGCGGCGCCACCGAGCGCAGCGTCTCCAGCAGCTCCTCCGGGTAGCGCGACACCGGCGCGACCCGGTGGCGGGCCACCAGGTCGGGGAACAGCCGCATCATCACCTCGCGGTCTTCCAGCATGTAGGAGACGCCAGACGGCGTGCGGCAGTTGTCCTCCAGCACGTAGAAGTCGCCCTCGCCAACGCGGACGATGTCGATGCCGGCGATGTGGGTGTAGACCTTGCCCGGCACGTCGAGGCCCTGCATCGGCGGCAGGTAGGCCTCGTTCTTCAGCACTAGCTCTTCCGGGATGCGCCCTGCGCGCAGGATGTCGCGGTCGTGGTAGACGTCCCAGATGTAGGCGTTGAGCGCCCGCACCCGCTGCTCCAGCCCGCGCGCCAGGGTGGCCCATTCGGACGCGGCGAGGATGCGCGGGATGATGTCGAACGGGATCAGCCGTTCCGGGTCGCCGCCTTCGGTATAGACCGCGAAGGTGATGCCGATGCGGCGGAACAGGAGCTCCGCCTCGCGCCGCTTGGCGATCAGCACCTCCGGCGCGGTCGCCGCCAGCCAGTCGCGCACCTGCCGGTAGGGGGCGCGGCACCCGTCGGTCGGACCCATCTCGTCGAAGGCGTCGATCGGCAAGGGCCCGGCATCCCGTCGTTGTGCAATGCAGCAAGTCTCCCGGCTGCATAAAACTTGGTCAAGCCGAAAATGTGATTAGAAGTTAGGCATTGCCGCTAAAGGTAGCGGAAACGAAAGGTTCGTGGCGCCCCCTCCCCCAACCCCCTCCCACGAGGGGAGGGGATTGGGGGAGGGGGCCTCTCCGCGCGGCAGATATCACCCGTACGTGTTCAGCACGTGGCGTGACAGCGCCATCTTGAGGATCTCGGTCGGGCCTTCGGTGATGATCATGCTGCGCTGGTCGCGCCACATGCGCTCGATC
>JBFWQM010000013.1:29022-43781 GCA_050249455.1 Rhodospirillaceae bacterium
GGCCTCTCCGCGCGGCAGATATCACCCGTACGTGTTCAGCACGTGGCGTGACAGCGCCATCTTGAGGATCTCGGTCGGGCCTTCGGTGATGATCATGCTGCGCTGGTCGCGCCACATGCGCTCGATCGGCAGGTCGGTGGTCAGGCCGATGCCGCCGTGGATCTGCATGCAGCGGTCGGCGGCCTCGAACGACTTGGTGTCGCCGAACACCTTGGCCATGTAGGCCTCGTAGCGGATGTCCTCGCCCTTCTCCGCCTTCCAGGCGGCGTGGCGGACCATCAGGCGGAGCTGGTGCAGCTCGGTGTAGCTGTCGACCAGCATCCACTGCACCGCCTGGCGGTCGGCCAGGGGACGACCGAACGTGACCCTGCTCTTGGCGTAGGCGGCGCCGAGCTCCAGGCACCGCTCGATCACGCCGCAGCCGCGGGCGCCGTGGCGGATGCGCCCTTCGGACAGCCAGTTCTGGGCGTGGCGGAAGCCCTCGCCCTCCTCGCCGATGCGGTTCTCGACCGGCACCTTGACGTTGTCGAGCACGATCTCCCACGGGCGGTCGTCCATCATGGTGACCTGCCGGCGCGCGAGCTTGATGCCCGGCGTCTTCATGTCGGCGAGGAACGCCGAGATGCCGCCGTGCGAGCCCTTCGTGCGGTCGGTCGCGGCGACGATCTGGGCGAAGTCGGCCTCGTCGGCGCCGGTGATGAAGCGCTTCGAGCCGTTTATGACGTAGTGGTCGCCCTGGCGCACCGCGGTGGTGCGCATGCCGCCGGGATCGCCGCCGGCGTCGGGCTCGGTCTGCATGAAGCAGGCCTTCTTCTCGCCGCGGATGACCGGCAGGAGGAAGCGCTGCTTCTGCTCGTCGTTGAGGTGGTAGAGGATCGGGCTGACCTGCGGCCCAAAGATCGAGACGGCGCGCGACGGCAGCGCGATGGTGCGCGACAGCTCCTCCCACACCACCGTCTTGGCCAGCAGGCCGAGGCCCTGGCCGCCATACTGCTCCGGCACGTCGTAGAGCCACAGGCCGAGCGCCTTAGCCTTGCCCTCCAGCGCCGCCTTGACGTCGGGCTTCAGCTTGCCGTCCTGCATCGTCTCGCGCTCGATCGGGATCAGTTCGGCGTCGACGAAGCGGCGGACCGAGCCCTTCAGCATCCGCAGCTCTTCGGGCAGTTCGAAGTCCATCACGTCCTCCTGCGCATTCGATCTTTTTTGTGTTGTCGCCGCATGGGTCCTCCGGTCAGGCCGGAGGACGACGGAATTGAGAGAAGCCCGCTATCGCCACACCGGCCGGATGTCGACGGCGCGCACGCCGCGGCCCTGCTCCAGCACGATGATCGGGTTGACCTCCAGGTCGGTCAGCAGCGGCCGGTGGTCGAGGAACACCCGGCACACCCCGGCGACGGCGCGGGCCAGCGCTTCGACGTCGCGCGGCGGTGCGCCGCGGAACGCGCCGAGCAGCGCGCGGCCGCGCAGCGCATCGATCATCGCGCGCGCATCGTCCACGCCGCCCGGCAGCAGGCGGATGGCGGTGTCCTTCATCACCTCAACGAACACGCCGCCGAGACCGACGACGCAGAACGGGCCGAACTGCGGGTCCTCGCGCACGCCGACGATCATCTCGGCGCCCGACACCATCTCCTGCACCAGGAAGCCGGCGACGGTCGCGCCGGGGCGGATCGCGGCGAGCCGCGCGGCCATCGCCGCCGCCTCGGCCGCCACCGCGTCCGCGGTCGCGAGGCCGAGGGCGACGCCGCCGACCTCCGTCTTGTGGGTGGCCTCGGGCGACACCAGCTTGAGCGCGACCGGGAAGCCGATCCGCACAGCGGCGGCGCCGGCCTCCGCCGCGGTCGCCGCGAACGCGCCGTTCGGCGGCGTCACGCCGGCGGCGGCCAGCGCGCGCTCGACCGACGCCGCGTCGGCCCCGGCGGGCGGCGCGCCGGCGGTCGGCAGCGGCGCGACGCCGCGGCGGCGGGCGGCTGCGTAGTCGGCCAGCGCCTTCAGCGCGCGCGCGGTCTGCGGCAGGCCGTACAGGAACGGCACGCCGCAGGCCGCCTGGAACGCGCGGCCGTGGTCGGAGGTGTTCTGCGCGGTGCGCACGTGGGCGACGACCGGCTTGGCCGTCGCGTTCAGCACCTCGGCGAAATCCTCCGGGCTGCCGCCGTCGCCCGCGTCGATCGGCAGCTGGCCCTGCATCGACAGCATGTCGACGTTGGGGTCGGCGGCGACGATGCGGCAGATCTCGGCGAACACCTTGGGTCGGCGGGCGACGCCGGCACCGGTGTCGAGCGGGTTGTCGGGCGACACGCCGGCGTCGATCAGCGGCCGCAGCGCGGCGAGCGTGGCTGGCTCCAGCTTTGCGATCTCCAGCCCCTCTTCCGCGCCGTGGTCGAGGAACAGGCCCTTCATGCCGCCGGAATAGCCGGCCATCGCGACCCGACCGCCCGCCGGCAGCCGGCCGGCCTGGAACGCGAGGCAAGTGTCGATCATGTCGTCGAGCGACTTGCAGCGGATCACTCCGGCCTGGCGGCACATCGCGTCGAACACCGCGTCGTCGCCGGCGAGCGCCCCGGTGTGGCTCTGGGTCGAGGCGCGGCCGCCTTCGCTGCGGCCGATCTTGACCAGCACGATCGGCTTGCCCCGCTCCAGCGCCTTGGCCGCCGCCGCCATGAACGCCGGGCCGCGCCGGACTCCTTCGACCATGCAGGCGATGACCCGGGTGGCGTCGTCCTCCACAAGGAAGTTGACATAGTCGGCGAGGTCGAGGTCGAGCTCGTTGCCCGACGACACGGCGTAGGAATAGCCGAGCCCGCGCACCGCGCCTTGGGCCAGCCAGTACTGGAAGGTGCCGCCGGACTGGAACACCACCCCGACCGGCCCCTTGGGCAGGCCGCGCACCCGAGCCGCCGGGTAGAGCAGCAGGTTCTCCGCCAGCGACAGCGAACCCATGCAGTTGGGGCCGCACAGCCGCAGTCCGTAGTCCGCCGACAGCCTGCCCAAGGCCGCGGCACGCTCGGCGCCCACCGAATCACCACCCTCGCCGAACCGGGCGGCGAAGACCAGCGCTGCCTTGAGGCCGTGGCGGGCGCCGTCCTCCAGCGCGCCGGCCATCGCCTCGGCCGGGACGATCGCGAGCGCGAGGTCCGCCGGCGCCGGCAGGGCCGCGAAGCTGGGGTAGACCGGCCGGCCCCACAGCTCCGTCCGGTTCGGGTTGATCAGGTAAACCTCGGCCGGAAACCCAGCGAATTCAAGGTTCTGGTAGATGTTGCGCGGCCAGCCGCTGCCGCCGGTCTCCGACGCGCCGAGGATCGCGATCGATTTCGGCCGGAACAGGTGATCGGCCGGACGGAATGCGGTCTCTGCCGGGTTTTTCGTGGCTGGGCCCCTCCCTCGGGCCGCCGCGACTATCGGCCGGGCGATGTCCGCCCGTCAACCCGCCGCGGCGGCGTGACGGCCGTCACAGTGTCTTCTTTGCCACAAGCAAGGGGCATTATGCCTTGACAGCCCGAACGGCCTTCCCGCATGTTCGGAGCAATTCTTAACCACGCCATTCCCCTGGCCCAACTGCTGCTGCAGGTCCGGGCCGACAGAAACGACAGTTTGTACCACAAAGAGAGGGTTGAGGATGGGGCTCGGAAGATTGTCGCGCGGGGCCGCGCAACGGACGCTCGCGGGCGTCCTGATTGCCGCCGGCCTCGCCTTCGGCGCCCCCTCCGCCCTCTCGATCCGCCCTGTGATCGCCGCCTCCACCACGGTGCCGGACATGGACGGCACCGTCTACGCGCCCGACCTCACGACCGAAGAGGCGTTCGGCGATTCCGGCGAGTTGGTCAACCACCTGCAGATCGCCTCCGGCGACACCTTGGCCAAGCTGCTTGAGGATGCCGGCGCCACCGCCAACGACATCGAATCGGTGCTGGTGGCGCTGCGTCCTCTGTACGACCCGCGGCGGCTCACCCTTGGCAGCATCCTGACCATCACCCTGCGCCGCGACGCCTTGGGGGAGCAGCCGCGCCTGTCCGGCGTCAGCTTCCCCACCGGCAACGGCTACGCGACCGCCCTGCGCGACGACGAGGGCCGGTTCTCGGCCTTCGCCGTGCCGCGGCCGGCGCAGAGCCGCCCGCTGCCTGCCGGCGAGCCGGCGCCGACGACCGCCGCCGAGGCGCCGCCGCTGCCGGAACCGGCGCCGGCGCACGCGGCCCTGGCCGCGATCGCCGACGAACCGGCGGTCGACAGCGACACCCGCTGGCTCAAGGTCGACCGCATCGCCTCGCTGCTCGGGCTGCTGCTCGGCCTCGGCGCGCCGCGCGCCGACGCCGAGGCGGCGGTGAAGGCGCTGGCCGGCGCGCGCGACGTCGACCGGCTTCCGCCGGGCGAGGTCGTGGCCGTGACGTTCGCCGATCAAGCGGCCGGCGCGCCGCGGCGGCTGGGCTCGGTCTCGATCGCGGGCGACGGGCGTCGCTTCCTGACCGCCGTGCGCGATGCGAAGGCCGGGTTCCTGTCGCAGTGGCTGCCAGGGCCCGCGGCCATGCGTCCGTACGACGAGGTGGCGGTTCCCCGACCGCGGCCGCAGACCTACGAATACGGCGCCCTCTCGGTGCCCACCTGGGACGACGCGGGCGAGGACGCCGGCGCCGCGCCGCGCTACGAGGTCGCGCCCGACCGCCGCACGCCGGGCGAGGTCGCGATGGTGATGACGGTGGTGCGCGGCGACACGCTGATGGACGTGGTGCTGGCGGCCGGCGCCAAGGAGAGCGAGGCGGCGGAGGCGATCGGCGCGCTGAAAGGGGTCTACAACCCGCGCGGGCTGGCGCCAGGCCACGCGGTGAAGGTGACACTGACGCCCAACGACGACGACGGCTCGGTCCAGCTCAACGGCCTCGACGTGATCACCGCGTCCAGCCGCGACGTTTCCGTGGTGCGCGAGCGCGACGCGTTCTCCGCCTCGCTGATCGACAAGCCGACGTCGGTCAGCCTGGTGCGCGCCGCCGGCGAGATCGACTCCAGCCTCTACGAGGCGGGCGACGCCGCCGGGGTGCCTGCAGCCGTGATCATGCAGGTGATCCAGGCGTTCTCGTGGGACATCGACTTCCAGCGCGACGTGCAGCCCGGCGACTCGTTCGAGGTCGTGTTCGAGCGCGCGCAGAGCGCCGACGGCCGCTGGCGGAAGACGGGCAAGCTGCGCGCCGCCCGGCTGACCGTCGCCGGCAAGGAGCGCTGGCTGTACCGCCACGCGACGCGCGACGGCGAGGAGGCGTTCTTCGACGCCCAGGGCAAGAGCGCGCGCAAGGCGTTCCTGCGCACGCCGGTCGACGGCGCCCGCCTTTCGTCGCGCTTCGGCATGCGCAACCACCCGATCCTGGGCTACACGCGGATGCACCGCGGCGTCGATTTCGCGGCGCCGACCGGTACGCCGATCTATGCCGCCGCCACCGGCGTGGTCGAGTTCGTCGGCCACCAGCGCGGCTACGGCCGCGTCGTGCGGCTGCAGCACAAGGGCGACAACGAGACCCTCTACGGCCACATGAGCGCGTTCGCCCGCGGCCTGCGCAAGGGCCAGGCGGTGAAGCAGGGCCAGGTGATCGGCTATGTCGGCATGACCGGCACCGCCACCGGCCCGCATCTGCACTACGAGGTCGCGGTCAAGGGCCAGCAGGTCAACCCGATGTCGATCCAGATCGCGACCAACGACCGTCTGGACGGCTCGGAGCTGCGCGCTTTCCTGGCCGCCAAGGCCCGGCTCGACCGCCAGATCGCCTCGCTGACCCCGCAGACGGTGCTGACCCGGCGGTAGGCCGCGCAACGACGCGATACGCCGCGACGGCCGGGCTTGCCCGGCCGTTCGCTTTTCAGGCCGGCTGCAGCTCGCCTAGCACGGTCGGCAGCAGCTCCGACACCGTCGGGTGGATGTGCATCGCGCGCTGCATCGCGGGGTACCGCGCCTTCGCGTACATCATGTCGAGGACGGCGTGGATCGCTTCGTCGCCGCCCGGGCCGAGGATGGCGGCGCCCAAGATCTCCTTGCTGTCGGCATCGACGACGATGCGCATCAGGCCCTGGTCCTCGCCCTTCTCCACTGCGCGCGCGACCCGGGTCATCGGCCGTTCGCCGGCCAGCACGCGGCGGCCGGACTGCTTCGCCTGCGCCAGGGTCATTCCGGCGCGCCCGAGCGGCGGGTCGATATAGAGCGCGTAGGCGGTGATGCGGTCGCTGACCCTGCGCGCGGCGCCGTCGAGCAGGTTGGCGGCGACGATCTCGAAGTCGTTGTAGGACGTGTGGGTGAACGCGCCGCGGCCGTTGCAGTCGCCGAGCGCCCAGATGCCTGGCGCGCTGGTCGCCAACGCGTCGTCCACCGTGACGTAGCCGCGCTTGTCGCAGGCGACCCCGGCGGCGTCGAGCCCGAGGTCGTCGGTGTTGGGCCGCCGGCCGGTTGCGACCAGGAGGTGCGAGGCGGCGACCGGTGCCCCGCCCTGCATCGTCACCTCGACCGCGCCGGCGCGGTCGCCGACGCGCAGGTCCGCCGCGTTCACGCGCACCTCGATGCCTTCGCGCTCCAGGATCGCCTGCACCGCGGCCGAGACGTCGGCATCCTCGTGCTGGATCAGCCGCGGCCCGGCCTCGACGATCGTGACGGCGCTGCCGAAGCGGCGGAACATCTGGCCGAACTCCAGCCCGATATAGCTGCCGCCGATAATGACGAGGTGCTGCGGCACGAAATCGACGGCCATCATCGTTTCGCTGGTGAAGTACGGCACGCCGTCGAGGCCGGGGATCGGCGGCGCCGACGGCCGGCCGCCGACGTTGATGAAGACCCTCGGCGCGTTGAGCGTGTCGCCGCCGACCTGCACCGCGCGCGGCCCGGCGAAGTGGCCGTGGCCGAGATGCACGGTGATGTTCTCGGCCGACCCTAGGCTGTCGCGCAGGCCGTCGCGCGACGCGGCGACGATCGCGTCCTTGCGCGCCTTCACCCGCGCCATGTCGACGCGCACCGCGCCGTCGATCGCGACGCCGTACTCGGCCGCGCGGCGCGCCATGTGCGCGGCATAGGCGCTGGCCACCATCGCCTTGGTCGGCGTGCAGCCGTTGTTGACGCAGGTGCCGCCGAACGCCCCGCGCTCGACCACCGCCACCTTCATCCCGGCCCCGGCCAGCCGGAACGCCAGCGACGGCCCGGCCTGCCCGGTGCCGATGATGATCGCGTCGTAGTCGGGCATGGCGGAATCCCCCGGGTCGGATGCTGCGCGATGATTCGGATGTAGGTTTCGAAGGGGACCAAGACGAATTTTCGCGCCCGGCGGGCCGCCTCGCGAATTCGCAGCGGTCGTCCGCCGGCGCCCTTGTTCCTTTTTGTAGTTGTCGTCCTTCGGCTTGACCGGAGGACCCATGCCGGGACGCACCGAAGCCCGGAAAGGTGGGTTCTCCGGTCAAGCCGGAGAACGACAAAAAAGGAAAAACGTGGAGGGCCGGGCCAAGCCCGGCCACGACGGCATGAAACGAAGAAGGGCGGATCGATCGATCCGCCCTTTCCGGCAGTCTGGTTCGCGGCCGCCTACGCCGCCGCCGCCCGGGCGCCTTCGATGGCGAGGCCGCCTTCGCCGACGTTGACCCGCACGGTGGCGCCATCGGCCACCTTGCCGGCGAGGATCAGCTCGGCGAGCGGGTTCTGCAGCGACCGCTGGATCACCCGCTTCAGCGGCCGCGCGCCGTAGACCGGGTCGTAGCCTTCGCGGCCGAGCCAGGCGCGCGCGGCGTCGGTCAGCTCCAGCGCGATCTTGCGGTCGGCGAGCATCGCCTTCAGCCGCTGGAGCTGGATGTCCACGATCGCCCCCATCTGGTCGCGGGTCAGGCGGTGGAACAGGATGATCTCGTCGAGCCGGTTGAGGAACTCGGGCCGGAACGCCGCACGCACCACGTCCATCACCTGGCCGCGCACGGCCTCGGTGTCCTGGCCATCGGGCTGGTTGGCCAGCACCTCCGAGCCGAGGTTGGAGGTCAGCACGATCAGCGTATTGCGGAAGTCGACCGTGCGGCCATGGCCGTCGGTCAGCCGCCCGTCGTCGAGCACCTGCAGCAGGATGTTGAAGACGTCGGGATGCGCCTTCTCTACCTCGTCGAACAGGATCACCTGGTACGGCCGGCGGCGGACCGCCTCGGTCAGCGCGCCGCCCTCGTCGTAGCCGACGTAGCCCGGCGGGGCGCCGATCAGGCGCGCCACGGCGTGCTTCTCCATGTATTCCGACATGTCGATGCGCAGCAGCGCCGTCTCGTCGTCGAACAGGAACGAGGCGACCGCCTTGGTCAGCTCGGTCTTGCCGACGCCGGTGGGCCCGAGGAAGAGGAACGAGCCGAGCGGCCGGTTCGGGTCCTGCAGGCCGGCGCGGGCGCGCCGCACCGCCTCGCTGATGACCTTCACCGCGTCCGCCTGGCCGACGACGCGCCTGCCGAGCGCCGCCTCCATGTGCAGGAGCTTCTCGCGCTCGCCTTCGAGCATCTTGTCGACCGGGATGCCGGTCCAGCGCGACACGACGCCGGCGATGTCCTCGTCGGTGACCTCCTCCTTGAGCATGTGGTTCTGCTCGGCGACCTCGGCCGCCTTGAGGCTGCGCTCAAGCTCCGGGATGACGCCGTAGGCGAGCTCGCCGGCGCGGCCCAGGTTGCCCTGGCGCTGCGCGTTGACCAGCTCGTTCTTGGCCTCCTCCAGCTTCTCCTTGAGCTTCTGGGCGCCGGCCATCTTCTCCTTCTCGGCCTGCCACTGGGCGGTGAGCGCGCCCGACTTCTCCTCCAGGTCGACCAGCTCGCCCTCCAGCTTCTTCAGCCGGTCGCGCGACGCCTCGTCGGTCTCGCGCTTCAGCGCCTCGCGCTCGATCTTGAGCTGGATGATGCGGCGGTCGAGCTCGTCGATCTCCTCGGGCTTGGAGTCGACCTCCATGCGCAGGCGCGACGCCGCCTCGTCCACCAGGTCGATCGCCTTGTCGGGCAGGAAGCGGTCGGTGATGTAGCGGTTGGACAACGTCGCCGCCGCCACGATCGCGCCGTCGGTGATGCGCACGCCGTGGTGGACCTCGTACTTCTCCTTCAGCCCGCGCAGGATGGAGATGGTGTCCTCCACCGACGGCTCGGCGACGAACACGGTCTGGAAGCGGCGCGCCAGCGCGGCGTCCTTCTCGATGTGCTTGCGGTATTCGTCGAGCGTGGTGGCGCCGATGCAATGCAGCTCGCCGCGCGCCAGCGCCGGCTTCAGCATGTTGGAGGCGTCCATCGCGCCTTCCGCCGCGCCGGCGCCGACCAAAGTGTGCAGCTCGTCGATGAACAGGATCACCTCGCCGGCGGCGGCGGTGATCTCCTGCAGGACGGCCTTGAGCCGTTCCTCGAACTCGCCGCGGAACTTGGAGCCGGCGACCAGGGCGCCGAGGTCGAGCGCCATCAGCCGCTTGCTCTTCAGGCCTTCGGGCACGTCGCCATTGACGATGCGCAGCGCCAGGCCTTCGACGATGGCGGTCTTTCCGACGCCGGGCTCGCCGATCAGCACCGGGTTGTTCTTGGTCCGGCGCGACAGCACCTGGATGGTGCGGCGGATCTCCTCGTCGCGGCCGATCACCGGGTCGATCTTGCCGTCGCGCGCCGCGGCGGTCAGGTCGCGGGCGTACTTCTTCAGCGCGTCGTAGCCGGATTCGGCCGACGCGGTGTCGGCGGTGCGGCCCTTGCGCAGGTCGTTGATCGCGGCGTTGAGGCCCTGCGGCGTCACGCCGGCATCGGCCAGGATGCGCGCCGACGGGGTGCCCGACGCCATCGCCAGCGCCAGCAGGATGCGCTCCACCGTCACGAAGGAATCGCCCGACTTCTCGGCGATCTGCTGCGCGCTGTCGAACAGGCGCGCGGTTTCCGGCGCCAGGTAGATCTGGCCGGCGCCGGCGCCTTCGACGCGCGGCACCTTGGCGAGCTCCGCCTCGGTCGCCTTCAGCGCGCGGGCGGGATCGCCGCCGGCGGCGCGGATCAGGCCCGCGGCGAGGCCTTCCTTGTCATCGAGAAGGGTCTTGAGCAGGTGTTCGGGCGCCAGGCGCTGATGATTGCTCCTGAGCGCGAGCCCCTGTGCGGCCTGGACGAACCCGCGCACGCGCTCGGAGAGAGACTCGAAGTCCATTGCTTGCAACTCCGCTACCAGACATTGCCAAGTGCCCCCGCAAGGCGGCGGGCGAGGTTTCGGACCCGAAATTCGGCATCCAAAGCCTATATGGCCCCGTGGAATCGGGACGCAAGACCCTGTGCGCGCGCATCGCAGGCGCTTTTTCGGCAGTCGGGAGCGGTACCCGGGGCGACGGGGCCCCGGGATGGGCGGATCAGGCCGGATTCTGCTCGGGCTTGGGGCCGACGGGCCGCTGGCCGTCGCCGCGATGGTCGGCCATCGGCTGGTGGCCATGCGGGATCATCGGCTGCTCGTCGTCGTCGCGGCCGCCGTTCTCGTTCAGGCCGCCGTTGCCCTGGAACTCGCCGCGCGGCTCGAACGTGCCGCCGATCGAGTTCAGCACCCGCAGATAGTGCTCCGCATGCTGGAAGTAGTTTTCCGCCATGACGCGATCGCCGGCAGACGAGGCATCACGCGCGAGCGCCAGGTACTTCTCGACGACCTGTTGCGCACTCCCCCTGACCTTTACGTCCGGACCGTTGCTCTCGAAGGTCTGGTTACGTCCCCCGGACGGATGCTTGCGGCCGTTTCCACGGCCGCGAAGACGCCGGGCATTGGAACCTGGTCTCATGGCACCTTATTTGCTAACCGAATAAGTTATTTAGCCCCACCCCCGCCCGGTTGTCGCGCTGCGAGAACCGCAGCTTTCCTTGGCCGGTGCTGTCAGGGAGTCATCGTCCCGCTTTGCGAGGACGGCAGGCGGTCACGACCGCCGACCCCAAACTAGACGGGCAGGCGCAGCTTTCCAACAACTTTTTTCTCAACCCTTAACGCGCCGCAGCATGACACAGCGGGGCCGCCCCGCCAGGTCGCAACGCGTTCCCAGGTCAAGGAAATCCGCTCCGGCGAGGAGCGCGGTGACGGCTCCCGCCTGGTCGGCGCCGACCTCCAGCGCCGCGATGCCGCCAGGCGCCACCATGCGCGGCAGGTCGGCCGCGATGGCGCGGTAGGCATCGAGCCCGTCGGCCCCGCCGTCGAGCGCCCGCCGTGGCTCGAACAGCGCGACGTCGGGATCCAGGCCGTCGATGTCGCCGTGCCGGATGTAGGGCGGGTTCGACACCACGACGTCGAACGCGCCGTCGAGCCCGGCGCCCCAGTCGCCGCGCCGGAACGCCGCGCGGCCGGCGAGGCCGAGGCGCGCCGCGTTCTCCGCCGCGACCGCCAGCGCGTCGGGATCGACGTCGACCCCGAGGCCGCGCGCGGCCGGCAGCTCGCTCAGCAGCGCCAGCAGCAGGCAGCCTGAGCCGGTGCCGAGGTCGAGCACGCTCAGCGGGACGTCGCGGTTTGGCAGCAGCGCGAGCACCGCCTCCACCACGGTCTCGCTGTCGGGGCGCGGGATCAGGGTCGCCGGCGTCACGGCGAGGTCGAGGCTCCAGAACTCGCGGCGCCCGGAGAGGTAGGCGACCGGCTCGTGGCGCGCCCGGCGCGCGACCAAGGACTCGAACCGCACGGCGGCGGCGGCGTCGAGCGCGCGTTCCGGCCGCCCGACGACCGCCGCGGCATCGACGCCGAGGGCGTGCGCGATCAGGACGCGCGCGTCGCCCGCCGCGGACTCGATCCCCGCGGCGCGCAGCCGCGCCACGGCGGCTGCCAGCGCGGCGGCGACCGTGGAGGTCATAACTCGGTGGGCGGCCTCACCGCACGATGAGCCGTCCCTCCCGGCGGCGGCCATCACGTCATCTCGGCGAGGCGGCTGGCCTGGTCCTCGGCGATCAGGGCGTCGATGATCTCGTCCAGCGCCTCGCCTTCCAGCACGCGGTCGAGCTTGTGCAGGGTCAGGTTGATGCGGTGGTCGGTGACGCGGCCCTGCGGGAAGTTGTAGGTGCGGATGCGTTCCGACCGGTCGCCGGACCCGACCTGGCTCTTGCGCGAGGCGGCGCGTTCGGCGTCGCGCGCCATGCGCTCGGCGTCATAGAGGCGCGCGCGCAGCACCTTCATCGCCTTGGCGCGGTTCTTGTGCTGCGACTTCTCGTCCTGCTGGCTGACCACGATGCCGGTCGGCAGGTGGGTGATGCGCACCGCGCTGTCGGTGGTGTTGACCGACTGACCTCCGGGGCCGGAGGAACGGAACACGTCGATGCGCAGGTCCTTGTCGTCGATGTGGATGTCCACCTCCTCCGCTTCCGGCAGCACGGCGACGGTGGCGGCGGAGGTGTGGATGCGCCCGCTCGCCTCAGTCTCGGGCACGCGCTGGACACGGTGGACGCCGGACTCGAACTTGAGGCGGGCGAACACGCCGCGGCCGCTGATCTCCGCCGTGGCCTCGCGGAAGCCGCCCAGGCCGGTGTCGGCGATCTGCATCGCCTCGAAGCGCCAGCCGTGGCGCTCGGCATAGCGCTGGTACATGCGGAACAGGTCGGCGGCGAACAGCGCCGCCTCCTCGCCGCCGGTGCCGGCGCGCACCTCCAGGATCGCGTTCTTCTCGTCCGCCGCGTCCTTGGGCAGCAGCAGCCCCAGGAGCTGGCGCTCCAGCGCCGGCAGCCGTTCGCGCACCGCCTCGCGCTCGTCGTTGGCCAGCGCGCGCATGTCGGGATCGGTCGCCGGGTCGGCGATCATCGCGTCGGCCTCGGCCAGCGCGTCCTGCGCCCTGCGCAGCTCCTTGATCCGCTCCACCACCGGCGACAGCTCGGCGAACTCCTTCGACAGGCGCACGAACGACTGCGGGTCGGCGGCGCCGTTGCCGGCCGACATCTGCGCGGCGATCTCGGCGTGCCGCGCCAGCACCATGTCGAACTTGAGGTCGAGGTTCACGGCTGGTTCAGATGCTCGGCCAGGCCGGACAGCGCAACCCGCTGCTGGGTGCCGGTGTCGAGGTCGCGCACGGTCGCCGCGCCGGCCGCCAGCTCGTCGTCGCCCAGGATGATCGCGCAGCGCGCGTTCACCTTGTTGGCCTGCTTCATCCGCCGCGCCAGGTTGCCGCGGTAGCCGAGGTCGACCCGGTGCCCGGCGCTGCGCAATTCGATCGCCAGCCGCAGCGCCGCCGGCTCCGCCGCCGCGCCGACCGGCACGATGGCGACGGGACGGCGCGCCGCCGGCACGTCCTCCACCAGCATCGACAGCCGTTCGATCCCGGCCGCCCAGCCGACGCCGGGCACCGCCGGCCCGCCCATCTGGGCGACCAGCCCGTCGTAGCGCCCGCCCGCCAGCACCGCGCCCTGCGCGCCGAGCGCGGTGGTCGTGAACTCGAACGCCGTGTGGCAGTAGTAGTCGAGGCCGCGCACCAGCCGCGGGCTCACCTGGAACGCGATGCCCAGCGCCGCGAGCCCGTCCTGCACGGCGGCGAAGAACGCGCGCGATTCCTCGTCCAGGCTGTCGCCCAGCAGCGGCGCGCCGGCGACGATGCGTCGGTCGCCCTCGTCCTTCGAATCGAGTATGCGCAGCGGGTTGCGCTCCAGCCGGTTGCGGCTGTCCTCCGACAGCCGGTCGCGGTGGCCGGACAGGTAGGCGACCAGCACCTCGCGATAGGCGGCGCGGCTGGCGGCGTTGCCCAGGCTGTTGAGCTCCAGCGTGGTCTTGCCGAGCACGCCGAGCGCATCGAGGATGCCGGCGCCGAGCGCGATCACCTCCACGTCGCCGAGCGGCTCGCCGACCCCCAGCAGCTCGACGCCGATCTGGTGGAACTGGCGCAGCCGGCCCTTCTGCGGCCGTTCGTAGCGGAACATCGGGCCGGCGTAGAAATACTTCAGCGGCAGGTGCTGCGCGAGGCCGCCGGAGATCAGCGCGCGCACCACGCCGGCAGTGCCTTCCGGCCGCAGGGTGATCTCGTCGCCGCCCTTGTCGGTGAAGGTGTACATCTCCTTGGTGACGATGTCGGAGGTGTCGCCCAGGGTGCGCTTGAAGACATCGGCGAACTCGAAGATCGGGGTCGCGATCTCGTCGAACCCGTAGCGCTCGGCCAGCGCGCGGCCGGTGCCGACGACATGGGCGAACCGCCGGGAGTCCTCCGGCAGCAGGTCGCGGGTTCCCCGCACAGGCTGCAACGTCGCCACGATGATGGTTCCGCTTCTCTCCGACGCCGTGGGCGGGCCGGCGCCGGCCATCCATGCGCGTCCGCCTGCCGGGGCGCGCCCGGCCGTCACATCAGGAATTCACACGGCTGATATAATCCGGCCGCGGCGAAATTGCACGCGGGCCGGTGGTTCCCGCCGGCTAGCGCGGGGGCCCGCCGAGCAGGCGGTCGGCGTCCAGGGCGACGCCGCGCATCACCGCGCCCTGCGGCCCGAGCGGCGGCAGCGGCTGACCGTCCACCACGATCTCCAGACCGCCGGCGTTGCCGGTGGTCATGACGATGCCGTTCGACGCCGGCACGCGGTAGGTCTCGCCGCCGGGGATGACCCGCGACAGGATGATGCTGCCCTCGCGCGAACGCAGCTCCACCCAGCTGTCGGCGACGGCGCGCAGGGTGACGCGCGACGAGGACGGGCCGGCGGACGGCGGCTCGGCCGGCCGCAGGGCCGGCGCGGCCGCGGCTTCGCCCGGCGAGGCGGCCCGCGGCGGCGTCAGCAGCGGCGGCGGCATGGTCTCGCGCACCGGGCTTTCGCCGCGCGGCGACGACGGCGAGGCGGGGTACGGCTGCAGCGCGCTG
>JBFWQM010000014.1:0-42509 GCA_050249455.1 Rhodospirillaceae bacterium
AGGCCGCCGCCAGCGCGTAGACGCCGTCGGCGCCGTCCGGCAGGCGGTGCTCGCGCCAGCTTCGCCCGCCGTCGGCGGTGCCGATCACCTGGCCGCCGCGCGTCGCGCACCACAGGCGGTCGCGGTCGGACGGGCTCTCGGCGATGACCATCAGGGTGCTGGTCATGTCGACGCCGTGGTCGATGCGCTGCCACGTCTCGCCCAGGTCGCCGCTGCGGTAGAGCGAGCCGGTGTCGCTGAACGCGGCGACGCTCAGCGCGGCGTACATCGTGCGCGGATCGTGGCGCGACACCCGCACGTCGCGCGCATAGGTCAGCGGCGAAAAGCGGCCGATGCCGACCTCGCGCCAGTGCGCGCCGCCGTCGGCGCTGCGCCACAGCCCCATGCGGTTGGCGAGGAAGACGGTGCCGGGCGCCGCCGGGCTGACCGCCAGCGCGTGCGAATCCATCATGCCCTCGGTCTCGGTGTCGCTGATGATGCGGCTCTTCAGCCGCGGCTCGTCGGTGAAGGCGAGCAGGTCGTCGTTGCAGCCTTCCCACGAATCGCCGCCGTTGCGGCTGCGCATAAGGCCGCCGACCTCCAGCGCCGCGTAGAGGTGGCGCGGGTCGGCCGTGTCGGCGGCCAGCCGGATCACCCGGCACGGGAAGTTCATCGACACCATGCCGCGCGGCGCCGGCGGGGTCAGCTCGGTCCACGTCGTGCCGCCGTCGCGGCTGCGGTAGACGGTGGTACCCTCGGCGCCGGCATAGACGGCCTGCGGCTCGCCCGCCGGCAGATGCAGCGACCACACGCGCTGCGCGGCGCCGGGCAGCGGCGCCAGCGCGGTCCAGGTGTCGCCGGCGTCGCCGCTGCGCCACACGCCGGCCTGGGTGCCGACGTAGACCACGTTCGGCTGGCCAGGCGCGACCGCGACGCAGCGCGGCTCGATCGGCTCGGGCAGGCCGCCGGCCAGCCGGGTCACGCGGCCGCTGTCGCCGTCCAGCCGGTAGAGCCCTCCGGGCGCGGTGCCGGCGCCGTTGGCCGCGCCGGCGAACGCCGCCGCGCCGATGAACACATGGTGCGCCATGGATGCCTCCCGCCTCGGCGCCGGCCCGGTGTCGCTGGCGCGGCCGCGCCGGCGCGCGCGGCGGCCTCAGGCGACCGAGTGTCGGCTTGCCGGCCGCGGTTGGCAAGCGGACGGCGCGGTCGGGGAGGGGGAGGAGAAGGGTCCTACGCCGCGCGCTTCAGCCGGAAACGCTGCCAGATCTCGCTCAGCGCGCCGATCAGCGCGTCGATGTGGCGGTCCTCGTGGAACGGCGTCGGGGTCAGGCGCAGCCGCTCGCCGCCGCGCGGGACCGTCGGGTAGTTGATCGGCTGGACGTAGATGTCGTAGCGCTCCAGCAGCTCGTCGGTCACCGCCTTGCACAGGGTCGCGTCGCCGACGAACACCGGGACGATGTGCGACGGCGACGGCATCACCGGCAGCCCGGCGTCGCGCAGCCGGCGCTTCAGGGTCGCCGCGCGCTCCTGGTGGCGGGCGCGCAGGTCGGCCGCCTCGCGCAGGATGCCGACGCTGGCGCGCACGCCTGCGGCGATGGCCGGCGGCAGCGACGAGGTGAAGATGAAGCCGGGGGCGAAGCTGCGCACGAAATCGACCACGGCGGCGGAGCCGGCGATGTAGCCGCCGATCACGCCGAACGCCTTGGCCATCGTGCCCTCGATCACCGTGATCCGGTGGAGCACGCCGTCGCGCTCGGCGATGCCGGCGCCGCGGGCGCCGTACATGCCGACCGCATGCACCTCGTCGAGGTAGGTCATCGCGCCGTGGCGCTCGGCGACGTCGCAGATCTCGGCGATCGGCGCGATGTCGCCGTCCATCGAGTAGACTGATTCGAACGCCACGATCCTGGCCGCCGCCGGGTCGAGGTCGGCGAGCTTGCGGTCGAGGTCGGCGGGATCGTTGTGGCGGAAGATCTTCTTGGCGGCGCGGCTGTTGCGGATGCCGGCGATCATCGAGGCGTGGTTGAGCTCGTCCGACAGGATCACGCAGCCGGGCAGCTGGCTACCTAGGGTCGACAGCGCCGCCTCGTTGGCGACGTAGCCGGAGGTGAAGATCAACGCCGCCTCCTGCTGGTGCAGGTCGGCGATGTCGCGCTCCAGCAGCACGTGCTCGTGCGCGGTGCCGGAGATGTTGCGGGTGCCGCCGGCGCCGGCGCCGGTGCGGTCCAGCGCCTCCTTCATGGCGGCGATCACCGCCGGGTGCTGGCCCATGCCGAGATAGTCGTTGCTGCACCACACCACGACCTGGCGCACGCCGTCGGGGCCGTGCCGGTCGGCGACCGGGAAGGCGCCGGCGCGGCGCTCGAGGTCGGCGAACACCCGATAGCGTCCTTCGGCCCTGAGGCCCGCGAGGGCATCGGCGCAGTACTTCTGATAATCCATCAGCTTGGGTCCAACCGCCCTGGCGAGAGCCTTGTTTTTAACTCTAACCGACCGCCCGCGGCAAACGCGTCAAATCGCCGCGAGGTGATTGATCCGGCTGGGGAAGCCGGCATGCGACACGGCCGTTGTGGGGGCGGCGGCGTTAACGATTCGTGGCGACGGCAGGGCCTGCGACGCTCAGCCGCCCGTCACGCTCATGTGGCGCGACACGGAGGCGGTCCGGCGCCGCCGGTCGATGATGAAGTCGTGGCCCTTCGGCTTGCGCGCGACGGCATCGTTGATCGCCTGCATCAGGAGGCCGTCGTCCGCGGAGGCGCGCAGCGGCGTGCGCAGGTCGGCCGCGTCCTCCTGGCCCAGGCACATGAACAGCGTGCCCGTGCAGGTGAGCCGCACACGATTGCAGCTCTCGCAGAAGTTGTGGGTCATCGGAGTGATGAAGCCGACCCGCCGGCCGGTCTCCGCCACCCGCACGTAGCGGGCCGGGCCGCCGGTGCTGTAGTCGGTCTCCTCCAGCGTCCAGCGGCGCTTCAGCGCGGCGCGCACCATCGACAGCGGCAGGTACTGGTCGAGCCGCGCGGCGTCGCCGATCTCGCCCATCGGCATGACCTCGATGAAGGTCAGGTCGAAGCCTTCGCGGCCGCACCATTCGACCAGCCGGTCGAACTCGTCGTCGTTGACGCCCTTCAGCGCCACCGCATTGATCTTGACGGCGAGGCCCGCGGCCTTGGCGGCGGCGATGCCGTCCAGCACCTTGTCGAGCTTGCCCCAGCGGGTGATGGCGGCGAACTTCGCCGCGTCCAGGGTGTCGAGCGAGACGTTGATGCGCCGCACGCCCGCCTCGGCCAGCTCGCCGGCGTAGCGGGCCAGCTGGCTGCCGTTGGTCGTCAGCGTCAGCTCGTCCAGCGCCCCGCTGTCCAGATGTCGGCCGAGGCGGCGGATCAGCCACATCACGTTGCGCCGCACCAGCGGCTCGCCGCCGGTAAGCCGCAGCTTGCGCACGCCGCGCGCGACGAAGGCGCTGCACAGCCGGTCGAGTTCCTCCAGGGTCAGGACCTCGGACTTGGGCAGGAACGCCATGTCCTCCGCCATGCAGTAGACGCAACGGAAGTCGCAGCGATCCGTCACCGAAACGCGGAGGTAGGTGATGGCGCGCTCGAACGGGTCGACCAGCGGCGCGGCGGTCATGAGGCTCCTCTTCCTGCGCGGGGCGGCGCTATTCCCAATGAAATATAGCGATCATTCCGCGGAAGGGAAGACGGCAGGGCAGGGCGGAATCCCGCCCCGCCGGCCGGCTCTCAGGCCGCCTCGGCGCCGTTCTTGGGGACCGGCAGGCGCAAGGTGAAGCGCGAGCCTTCGCCGATCGTGCTCTCGACCGTGATGTCGCCTCCCATCAGCCGGGCAAGCTGCTGCGAGATGGTGAGTCCCAGGCCGGTGCCCTCGCGCGACTTCGACAGGATGTCGGATTCCACCTGGTGAAAGCTCTCGAAGATCTTGGGCAGCTGGTCGGCCGGGATGCCGATGCCGGTGTCCCACACGGTGATGTCCAGCGCGTCGGGACCGGCGGCGCGGCATTCCACCCCCACACGCCCGCCCTGGTCGGTAAACTTGACGGCGTTGCTCAGCAGGTTGACCAGGATCTGGCGCAGCCGGCCGGGGTCGGCCATCACGTTGAAGGCCTCGCCCGCGCGCACCGCGCCGACGTCCACGCCCTGCTGCTCGGCGCGGCCGGCGATGATGGTGCGCGCCTCGTCCACCACGGTGGCGACGCGCACCGGCTGGGCCGAGATCTGCACCCGGTTCGCCTCGATGTTCACCGCGTCCAGGATGTCGTTGATGATCGTCAGCAGGTGATAGGCGGCGCTGCGGATATCGCGGAAATAGCCGAGATAGCGGTCGCCGAGCGGGCCGAAAACCTGCTGCACCGACATCTCGGCGAAGCCGATGATGGCGTTGAGCGGCGTGCGCAGCTCGTGGCTCATCTTGCCCAGGAACTCGGTCTTGGCGCGCGCCGCCGCCCGCGCCTCGTCGAGCGCGAGGTCGAGCTGCGCGTTCTGCTCGCGCAGCTTGTCCATGCTGGATTCCAGCTCGCGCTGGGCCAGGCGGGTGCGTTCCTCCGCCTCGTGGCGGCCGGTGATGTCGGTGCCGGTGCCGCGGTAGCCGGCGAACTTGCCGCTCTCGTCGTCGAACACCGGCACGCCCGACAGCGCGATGCGCCGCAACCGGCCGTCGCGCTCGTTCATCAGGAATATGCGGCCGCGGAACGGGGAGTAGGCCGCCGCGCGGTTGGCGCGCAACGGGATCTCCGGCGCGCCATCCTCAAACCGGCCGAGGCTCAGGAGATGCTTGCCCTTCAGCAGGGTCGGCGGGATCTCCAGCACCTCGGTGATGCGGTCGGAGACATAGGTGAGGTTGAGGTTGGCGTCGGTCTCCCACACCCAGTCCGACGTGGAGCGGATCAGGTCGTGGTAGCGCGCATCGGTGCGCGCGCTGCGCATCAGCGCGTCGGTTTCCTGCGACACGTCGGTGAAGACGCCGGCGTAGCCGGTATGGACCGGGCCGTCGTGCATCTTGAAATGCCGGCCGCGGAAGTGCCGGCGCACGCCCTGGTCGGTGTAGGACAGCCGGCTGGACACGGTGGCCTCGCCGGCATCCAGGCGTTCGATGATCGCGCGCAGCTCGTCGCCGACCGGCATCGCGCCGTCGGTGTCGGGCTTCAGGCCCCATGCGTCATGGGCCAGGCGCTGATACGCGGGGTTGACGTAGCACAGGCGGCCGGCGACGTCGGCCAGGTACATCGGCGGCGCCAGGGCGAGCATCGCGGCGGGCAGTGCCGCTTCGCCGTTGACGCCGGACGCCACCTTGCCGAGGCCCGGGCGCGCTAAGCCCGGGACCTGTGCCTTGGCGTGACCTTCCACGCGCGGCTCCTCTCGCCCCGACCGCAACGCGCCGCCGCCAGCCGGACGATCATCCGGTCCGCGCTGTCCCGTGATAAGGGGCTGTCGACGTGCATGCCGTTTCTCAGGGGCTCAATCGTGAAGTTTGATTTCGGGCCGTCCAGGCATGCCGCAACGCACGCGGCCGCCCCGTTGCTTTCGGCCCCCACCCCTGGAGAAAGCAATGAACGAATTGCAAAGAAAGTCGGGCTCGAAGTCAACAGGTTTTTGGTTACGGCATTGAGTCAAATCGAATTTTGCCTCTGTTGTGGCCCGCGCGCGGTGCCGGCGCTAATTTAACCCTGAGGACGGGGGCGTGGCTCGCAGCGGGGGAACGATGAGCGCATTTCTGGTTCGGCCCGACCCGAACGACCCGCGGCTGACCCGGCCGGTCGCCGGCATCGACCAGCATGGCCGGCCGACCGAGACCCGCGTCATCGTCGAGCGGCCGCTGACGCTCTTCCTCAACAGCCAGGAGATCGTCACCCTGATGACGGTCGGCGACTATCCGGACTGCCTGGCGGTCGGCTACCTGATCAACCAGAACATGCTGCGGCCCGACGACGAAGTCACCGGCATCGACGTCGACGACGAGGCGGAAGCGGTGGTGGTGCGCACCGCGCGCGCCACGAATTTCGAGGAGAAGCTCAAGAAGCGGACCCGCACCTCGGGCTGCGCGCTGGGCACCATCTTCGGCGACGTGATGGAGAGCTTCGAGAACGTGCGGCTCGATCCCGACGCGGTCGTGCGCACATCGTGGATCTACGCGCTCACCAAGGCGATCAACACGACGGAGAGCCTCTATCTCGCGGCCGGGGCGATCCACGGCTGCGTGCTGTGCGAGGCCGACCGGCCGCTGGTCTACATGGAGGACGTCGGCCGCCACAACGCGGTCGACAAGATCGCGGGCTATATGCGCCTTAACGGCCTGTCGGCGGCCGGCAAGCTGTTCTACACGACCGGCCGGCTGACCAGCGAGATGGTGCTGAAGACGGTGCAGATGGGCATCCCGGTGCTGATCTCGCGCTCCGGCTTCACCGCCTGGGGAGTCGAGCTGGCGCGCCAGGCAAACCTGACCCTGATCGGGCGCGCCCGCGGCAAGCGCTTCGTCGCCCTGGCCGGCGAGAAGCGCATCGTCTTCGATGCCGACCCGGAAGCGGCCGAAGACGAGCCGCGGCGTTCGCAGCGCAAGGCGAGCCTTGTCGCCGACGAGCCGTGAACGCGCCGTGCGCCTGACGCTTGTGTGGCAGGGGCCGGTCGGGGCGGGCTCGTTCCCCGACGACCCGGAAGGCTTCGCCGCCTTGATGGTGCCGGCGGTGTACCTGCGGGTGAAGGCCTATCGCGGCGGCCGCACGGTCAGCTATGTCGGCCAGTCGCGCACCTTGCTGGCGCGCATCGACCAGCACATCGGCCAAATGCTGGCGCTCGCCGCGCCGCTGCGCGACGACGACGGCCGGCCGGCCTACGGCGCCGACCCGGTGGAGCGGCTGTCCGGCCTCAACCGCGGCGGAGCGCTGCCCGCGCTGGCCGCGGCCGAGGCGCTGCGCATGCGCTTCTATTTCGCCGCGTGCGGCGACGACTTCCCCGAGGACTGCCTGTCGCTGGCCGAGGCGGCGCTGAAGGACCGCCTGGAGGCCGAGGCCGGGCGCCACGCCGGCCTCGTCATGGTGGAGAACCGCATGCGCATCCCGTTCGCCGCGCTCGACGCTCCGCTGGAGATCGCCAGCACGCTGGACGCCCTGGCGGCCGGCGACGCGGCCGTCGTCGCCGCGCTGATCGGCGATGCGCCGATCCGCCTCGGCGCGGTCGAGGAGGCGTTCGATGGCGCCTGAGGCCGCGCCGGTCGCCGGGCCGGGCGGCAACGTCGCGGGCGTCCTGCTCGCGGGTGGCCTGTCGCGCCGCATGGGCGGCGGCGACAAGTGCCTGCGCCCGCTCGGCGGCCGGCCGATCCTGGCCCGCATCGCCGAGCGGCTGGCACCGCAGGCGGCCTGCATGGTGATCAACGCCAACGGCGATCCGGCGCGGTTCGCCGCCTTCGGCCTGCCGGTGGCGGCCGACGTGGTGGACGGGTTCGCCGGCCCGCTCGCCGGCGTGCTGACCGGCCTGGAATGGGTCGGCGCGCATGCGCCCGCATGCCACTGGATCGCGACGGTCGCGACCGATACCCCGTTCATGCCGTTCGACCTCGTCGCGCGCCTGGCCGAGGCGGTGCGTGCGGCCGGCGCCGACCTTTCCTGCGCGACCTCGGGCGGGCGCGAGCACCCGGTGTTCGGGCTGTGGCCGGTGCGGCTGGCCGACGACCTTCGCCAAGCGGTGGTGGCGGAGGGCATGCGCAAGGTCGATGCCTGGACGGCGCGCTACGCGCTCGCGCGCGCCGATTTCCCGGTCGATCCACTCGACCCCTTCTTCAACGTGAACCGCCCCGACGACATGGCGGCGGCCGAAGCCATCCTGGCGCAGCGCCGCGAGGCGTGAGCCGGCTCAGCCGCGGTCGCCGGATCCGACGACGTCCAGCGTCACCACCTCGGCGTTGATGAGCTGCTTGCCGGCATGCTCGAAGTTCACCGTAATCCGGCTGCCGACCGCCGACTGGACCTGGCCGATGCCCCAGTCGGGCCGCGACGGATGGCGCACCAGGGCGCCGGGGACGAGGTCGTGCTGCATCGCGCGCTCCCAATTGCGGCTTGCGGCGGCGCTGATCGTTGCGCGACACTCCGCCGGCCCGCGCTGCGAAGAACAGGGAGACGGCATGTCCGCGACGATCGAACTCCGCGTGCTGGAGCTGTTGTGTTCCCGCCTTTGCCATGAACTGATCAGCCCGGTCACCGCCGTCAACAACGGCATGGAGCTGTTTGCCGACAGCCCGTCCGACATGATGGCCGACATCGTCTCGCTGGTCTCGGCCTCTGGCGGCCAGGCCTCGCGCAAGCTGCAGTTCTACCGCATCGCCTACGGGTTCGGCGGCGACGGCGCGGCGGCGCCCAGCGTGACGGAGGCTGGCCGCCTGGTGCAGGGCCTCCTGGAAGGCGGCAAGGTCGAGGTCGCCTGGCCCGGCCCGGGACCGGTGGGCGATTTGCGGCTGGGGCGCGAACCGGTGAAGCTGCTGCTTAATGTCGCACTGATCGGCGCGGAGGCGCTGCCGCGCGGCGGCCGGCTGGAAGTCACCATCGCCGCCGGCTCGCCGGCGACGCTGCGCGTCGCGGCGCGCGGCGAAAACGCGCGGCTGAACCCGGAATCCGCTGCCGCGCTGGCGGATTCGGCGTCGATCGACCACCTGACGCCGCGTTCCGTGCACGGGTTCTTCACCCGCCGGCTGGCCGACGCGATGGGCGGGACGATGACGGTGGAAGAGCCTGCGCCGGGCGCGGTGGTGATCACCGCCACGGCGCCGATGTCGGTCTGAACCGCGAAATCCGCCCCTTTCCCGGCCCCGCCGCAACCCGCTGCGGTTGCGCGGCAACCCCGACTTTACGCCGTCTTAAACAATGACGGGCATGGTCGTTGGCTGTCGGTTCCGTCGGTGCAACGCCGGCGAGGCGTTTATGGTTCGGGGTTCGCATGGACGATCTTCTGAAGGAATTTTTGACCGAGACGGCCGAGAGCATCGAAAGCCTCGACGTCGAGCTGGTCAAGCTTGAGCAGAACCCCAACGATCCCGAGTTGATCGGGAACATCTTCCGCCTGGTCCATACCATCAAGGGGACGTGCGGCTTCCTCGGCCTGCCGCGTCTCGAATCGGTCGCGCATGCGGGCGAGAACGTGCTCGGCCGCTTCCGCGACGGCACGCTCGAAGTGACCCCCGAGGCGGTGACGCTGATCCTCGCCGCGCTGGATCGCATCAAGAGCCTGCTCGCCGCGCTCGAGGAGCGCGAGACCGAGCCGGAGGGCGAAGATGCCGCGCTGATCGCGCAGCTCGACGAAATGGCCGCGCGTGACAGCAACACCGTGGCGAAGGCGGCGGCCCCGGCGCCGCCGCCGGCCGCGCCCGCCCCCGCGGCGGCGGCCGCGCACGCCCCTGCGGCGGCGGCCGCGCCCGTGGCCGCCGCGCCGGCCGCGCCCGCCATCGATCCGGCCGCGACCCTGCTCGACAACGCCGGCGGCGTATCGTCGGTCGACTGCGCGGTCGAGCTGATGCTGCGCAAGGCCGACAAGGATCCCGGCATCGCGCCGTTCTTCAAGGGCGCCGACCTGACCGTGCTGCAGGGCCGCCAGGTCGAGTACCTGGTGAAGGTTCTCGGCGGCGCCGCCAAGGCCGCGACCGAGGAGCTGCGCGCCGCCTACAGGCCGCTCATCGCCAACGGCTTCCGCCCGGCCCACTTCGATCGCCTGGCCGTCCACCTGGGCGAGGCGCTGAAGGACCTCGAGGTCGCGGAGACGATCGTCCCAGACATCGTCGCCGTGTTCGCCGCCGTGCGCGACGAGGCCGTCGAGCCGCCGCCCGCCGCGGCGGCCGACCACGCCGGCGAGGCCAAGGCCGCCGACGACCGCGGCGACGGCCAGAGCAAGGAATCGGGCGTCGCGCAGGCCTCGATCCGCGTCTCGGTCGACCTGCTCGAGAACCTGATGACGATGGTCAGCGAGCTGGTGCTGACGCGCAACCAGCTGCTTCAAATGGTGCGCAAGTACGAGGACAGCGAGTTCAAGGTGCCGCTGCAGCGGCTCAGCCACGTCACGACCGACCTGCAGGAAGGCGTCATGAAGACGCGCATGCAGCCGATCGGCAATGCGTGGGCAAAGCTGCCGCGCATCATCCGCGACCTGTCGCGCGAGCTCGGCAAGAAGATCGACCTGCAGATGATCGGCGCCGAGACCGAGCTCGACCGCCAGGTGCTGGAGCTGATCAAGGATCCGCTGACCCACATGGTCCGCAACTCCGCCGACCACGGGCTGGAGACGCCGGACGAGCGGGTGTCGGCGGGCAAGCAGCCGACCGGCAAGATCGTGCTCAACGCCTATCACGAGGGCGGGCACATCATCATCGAGATCAGCGACGACGGCCGCGGCATCAACCTCAAGAAGGTCAAGGCCAAGATCGTCAGCAACGGGCTCGCCAGCGAGTCCGAGCTCGAGGCGATGAGCGAGCAGCAGATCCAGCAGTTCATCTTCAAGGCCGGCTTCTCCACTGCCGAGAAGGTGACCAGCGTGTCGGGCCGCGGCGTCGGCATGGACGTCGTGCGGACCAACATCGAGAAGATCGGCGGCAACATCGAGCTGCGCTCGGTGCAGGGCAAGGGCTCGACCTTCGTCATCAAGATCCCGCTGACGCTCGCCATCGTCTCGGCGCTGATCGTCGAGTGCGGCGGCGAGCGCTTCGCCATCCCGCAGATCAGCGTCGACGAGCTGGTGCGCGTGTCCGGCGCGTCCGAGCACCGGATCGAGGTGATCAACGAGACCCCGGTGCTGCGCCTGCGCGACCGCCTGCTGCCGCTGGTCGACCTGGGCGAACTGCTGCGCATCTCCGACCGCCGCGACTTCCGCAAGGCAGGCGGCGAGGCGACCGACACCGAAACCCTGATCATCGTCGCCAAGGTCGGGACGCAGAACTTCGGCATCATCGTCGACCGCGTCTTCGACACCGAGGAGATCGTGGTCAAGCCGGTGTCGCCGATCCTGCGCGCCATCAGCATCTACTCCGGCAACACCATCCTGGGCGACGGCAGCGTGGTCATGATCCTGGATCCCAACGGCATCGCGGCGGCGTCGGGCGAGATCGCGATGGCCGACGAGCGCGCCGACGAGGCGAAAGTGCGCGACGGCGCCGAGGGCGAGCGCGTGGCGTGCCTGGTCTTCCGCGCCGGCAGCGACACGCCCAAGGCGGTGCCGCTGGCACTCGTCGCGCGGCTGGAGGAGATCGCGCGCGACACCATCGAGTTCTCCAACGGCCGGCCGGTCGTGCAGTACCGCGGCCAGATCATGCCGCTTCTGGCGGTCGACCCGGCCTTCGCGCTGCCCGAATCCGGCCGCCAGCCAGTGGTGGTCTTCACCGACCACAACCGCAGCATGGGCCTGATGGTGGACGAGATCACCGACATCATCGAGGACCGCGTCAACATCGAGCTGACCAGCGCGACGCCCGGAATCCTCGGCAGCACTGTGCTCGCCGGCCGCACCACCGACATGCTGGACACCAGCTACTACGCCAGCCAGGCATTCGCCGACTGGTTCGGCAGCGTGGCGAACGCAAACGGCGCCGGCGACGGCAAGTCGCGGGTCCTGCTGGTCGACGACAGCGCCTTCTTCCGCAACCTCCTGGCGCCGCTCCTGTCGGTGGCCGGCTACGAGGTGACGCCGGTCGAGAGCGCGTCCGACGCGCTGGCGCTGCGCGAGGCGGGCGAGAACTACGACGTCATCATCTCCGACATCGAGATGCCGGGGATGGACGGCTTCCGCTTCGCGGAGGAAGTCCGCCAGAGCGGCCAGTGGCAGAAGGTCCCGATGGTCGCGCTGTCCTCGCGCACCGCGCCGGGCGACCTGCAGCGCGGCCGCGAGGTGGGCTTCTCCGACTACGTTCCCAAGCTTGACCGCGACGCCCTGCTCGCGACCCTGTCGCAGACCATCTCGCAGGTCGGCGTTGCGATGAAAGGTGCAGCATGAGCGACGCATCCACCGCCCGCCGCGGCGACAAGGGCCACCACGCGCGCGAGACGGCGTGCGAGTACGTCACCGCCATGATCGGCGGCCAGTGGTGCGGCATCCCGGTGCTCAAGGTCCAGGACGTCCTCGGGCCGCAGCGCATCACCCGCATCCCGCTGGCGCCCGGCGAGGTGGCCGGCTCGCTGAACCTGCGCGGCCGCATCGTCACCTCGATCGACCTGCGCGCGCGGCTGCGCCTGGAGCCCGGCGACCATGGCAAGAGCATGAGCATCGTGGTCGAGAACCACGGCGAGCTCTACAGCCTGATGGTCGACAGCGTCGGCGAGGTGCTGGCGGTGCCGGCGCATGCCATCGAGCGGAACCCGGCGACCCTGGACCAGACCTGGCGCGGCGTCAGCGACGGGGTCCACCGCCTGGAGAAGGGCATCGTGGTGCTCCTCAACGTCGACAGCCTGCTGGAATTCGCGAACCGGCAGAGCGTGGCGGCGTAGGTTTGGGACGCCGCCGGCGCGTCCGGCGGCATGATGACGGCGACGGAGACCGCAGATGAAGTCCTGCTTGATCGTCGATGACTCGAAGGTCGTCCGGATGGTCGCGCGCAAGATCCTGGAGGAGCTGAAGTTCGCCATCCTCGAGGCGCCGGACGGCCAGAAGGCGCTGGAAGTCTGCAAGCAGCAGATGCCCGACGCCATCCTGCTCGACTGGAACATGCCGGTCATGAACGGGATGGAGTTCCTGCACGCGCTGCGCAAGACGCAGGGCGGCGGCGACCCGGTGGTGCTGTTCTGCACCACCGAGAACGACTTCGACCGTATCCAGCAGGCGATCGAGGCGGGTGCGAACGAGTACATCATGAAGCCGTTCGACAGCGAGATCATCCAGACCAAGTTCGCCCAGGTCGGCCTGATCTGACCGCGATCGCGAAAGCCCGCCGATGGCCGCCACGCTTCCCGCCGCCAGCCCGCCACGGGCCGACAACGCGCCGTACCGCGTGATGGTGGTCGACGATTCCGCGGTGATCCGAGGCATCTTCCGGCGCACGCTGGAAGACGATCCCGCGATCAAGGTGGTGGCGACGGCCGGCAACGGCCAGGCCGCGATCGATGCGCTGAAGGGCCAGGAGATCGACGTCATCGTCCTCGACATCGAGATGCCGGTGATGGACGGGCTCACCGCGCTGCCGAAGCTCCTGAAGGCTGCACCGAACGTGAAGGTGATCATGGCCTCCACGCTGACGCGCGAGAACGCCGACATCAGCCTGAAGGCCCTGTCGCTGGGCGCCGCCGACTACATCCCCAAGCCGACCTCCAAGCTCGAGATCCATTCGGCGAAGAACTTCCAGCGCGACCTGCGCGACAAGGTCCGCGCGCTGGGCGCCCGCCGCCGCGGCGAGACGCGGCGCAGCGGCCGCGTCGATGCCTCTCCGGCGGCGCGTCCGGCGCAGGCGGCGATCGCGCTGCGCGCGCCGGCCAAGGTGGCGCCGCGCATCCTGGCGATCGGCAGCTCGACCGGCGGGCCGCAGGCGCTGGTGCGCGTGCTGGGCGAGCTGCGCGGCAACCTGGACCTCCCCATCGTCGTGACGCAGCACATGCCCAAGACCTTCACCGCGATCCTGGCGGAGCACCTGACCAAGGCGTCGGGCCGGACCTGCGCCGAGGCGGTGGACGGCGAGCCGATCGTCGCCGGCCGCGTCTACGTCGCGCCGGGCGACCAGCACATGGAGGTGGCGCCGGGGCCGAACGCGCAGCCGGTGATCCGGCTGACCAGGAACCCGCCGGAGAACTTCTGCCGGCCGGCGGTCGACCCGATGTTCCGCAGCCTCGCCGCCGTCTACGGCGGCAAGGTGCTGGCGGTGGTGCTGACCGGCATGGGCCAGGACGGCCTCGACGGCGGCAAGGCGCTGGCCCAGGCCGGGGCCACCCTGATCGCCCAGGACGAGGCGTCCAGCGTCGTCTGGGGCATGCCCGGTGCGGTCGCCAATGCCGGTCTGTGCGCCGCGGTCCTGCCGCTGGGCGAGATCGCGGCAAAAGTACGCAACCTCGCGGGAAGGCAGGCACCGTGAAACCGCAGGACTTCGACTTCATCCGCTTGCTGATGCGCGAGCGCTCCGGCCTGGTGCTCGCCGCCGACAAGGTCTACTTGGTCGAGAGCCGGCTCCTGCCGGTGGCGCGCCGGCGCGGCTTCGCCAACATCGAGGAACTGATCCAGGCAGTGCGCGCGCGCCGCGAGGAGCTGCTGCTGGTCGAGATCACCGACGCGATGACGACCAACGAGTCGTTCTTCTTCCGCGACATCAAGCCGTTCGACAGCTTGCGCGACGTCGTGCTGCCGCAGCTCGTCGCCGCGCGCAAGGCCGCCGGCAAAAGCGCGATCCGCATCTGGTGCGCCGCGTGCTCCAGCGGCCAGGAGCCCTATTCGATCGCCATGATGTTGAAGGAGCAGGCCGCCAAGTTCCCCGGCCTCCGCTTCGAGATCGTCGCTACCGACCTGTCGACCGAGATCCTCGCCAAGGCCACCGCCGGCATCTACACCCAGTTCGAGGTGCAGCGCGGCCTGCCGATCCAACTTCTGCTGAAGTATTTCAAGAAGAACGGCGACCTGTGGCAGATCGACCCCGGCATTCGCGGCATGGTCACCTACAAGCTGTTCAACCTGCTCGAATCGTTCTCGCCGCTCGGCACCTTCGACGTGGTGTTCTGCCGCAACGTCCTGATCTATTTCGACCAGGCCACCAAGTCCGACATCCTCAAGCGCCTGGCCAAGCAGATGCCGGCCGACGGCTCCCTGTTCCTCGGCGGCGCCGAGAGCGTGATGGGCCTGACCGACGCCTTCAAGCCGATGTCGGGCCAGCGCGGCATCTACGTCCAGTCCGGCCTCGCCGACGCCGCCCCGCTGCGCGCCGCAGCCGCCGGCTAAGCCGGCTTCCTCCTTCGCCTTGTCTGCCGCGTCCCTGCGGACGCGATGTCCCTCCCACCCCCTCCCGCGAGGGGAGGGGGTTGTTTTCGTTGCCCCTCCCCTCGCGGGAGGGGGTTGGGGGAGGGGGCGTGTCCGGGTCCGGTGCCTGAGCCCACAAAACGAAACCGCCGCCCGTTGCGGGGCGGCGGCGGCTGTGTCGGGGGAGCGGCGGGATGCCGCGGGGCGTGACCGCGGGCGCTTAGGCGGCGGCGTCCTTGCGGGCGCTGTCGGCGACCGGCTTGTCGCGCGGGTCGCGCAGCACGTAGCCGCGGCCCCACACGGTCTCGATGTAGCTCTCGCCGCCGGTCAGCGCCGACAGCTTCTTGCGCAGCTTGCAGACGAAGACGTCGATGATCTTGAGCTCCGGCTCGTCCATGCCGCCGTAGAGGTGGTTGAGGAACATCTCCTTGGTCAGGGTGGTCCCCTTGCGCAGGGAGAGGAGCTCCAGGATGCCGTATTCCTTGCCGGTCAGGTGCAGCGGCTGGCCGTCCACCTCGACGGTGCGGGTATCGAGGTTCACCAGCAGCTTGCCGGTGCGGATGATCGATTCGGAATAGCCCTTCGACCGCCGGACCACCGCCTGGATGCGGGCGATCAGCTCGTTCTTCTCGAACGGCTTGGTCAGGTAGTCGTCGGCGCCGAAGCCCAGCCCCTTGACCTTCTTGTCGGTCTCGGCGAGGCCGGACAGGATCAGGATCGGGGTGCGCACGCGCGCGGCGCGCAGGCGACGCAGCACCTCGTATCCGTCGATGTCCGGCAACATCAGATCAAGGATGATGATGTCGTAATCGTACAACTTGCCGATCTCGAGCCCGTCCTCGCCAAGATCGGTGGTGTCGCAGACATAACCCTCCGACTTCAGCATCATTTCGATCGACTTTGCTGTCGCCGAATCGTCTTCGACAAGCAGGACGCGCATGTCTTTTTTCCCCCGAGTCCTTTGTGGGAAGCGCCGTTTACCGACATATCTATCGTATACCCATCCTGGCCGTAAATGGTTAACAAATTGTTTAACCGGCCGGCCGGGGGCGTTTTACCGAAAATAAAATCGCGGTTGGTAAAACGGGGGCGTGTCCTGTCCAGTCCGCGTGGCCGTCCGCGTCGAATGAGTGTCCTGACCCCAGCCGCTGCCGCTCCGCAGCCTTCGGAAGCCGTGCAAAACCTGATCAACGAAATCGGCGACGTGGCCACCGAAGAGGTCTATGGCCGGGTCGCCGGCGTCCTCGGCATGCTGGTCGAGGTCGCCGGCACGCCCCGTCATCTGTCCGTGGGCGACCGCGTGCGGATCGAGGCCAAGGGCGGCCGCACCGTGCTGGCCGAGGCCGTGGGCTTCCGCGAGGGCCGGGCGCTGGTCATGCCGTTCCACGCCGTGGACGGGGTCGGGCTCGGCTGCCGCGCGGTGGTCGCCCCGGCGCGCGCCACCATCCGGCCGACCGAGGCCTGGCTCGGCCGGGTGATCAACGCGCTGGGCGAGCCGGTGGACGGCCGCGGTCCGCTGCCGCAGGGCCCGGTGACCCGGCCGCTGCGCAACCAGCCGCCGCCGGCGCACGCCCGCCAGCGGGTGGGCGAGAAGATCGACCTCGGCGTGCGCGCCATCAACACCTTCCTGACCTGCTGCCGCGGCCAGCGCATGGGCATCTTCGCCGGCTCGGGCGTCGGCAAGTCGGTGCTGCTGTCGATGCTGGCGCGCTACACCCGCGCCGACGTCAACGTCATCGGCCTGGTCGGCGAGCGCGGCCGCGAGGTACTGGAGTTCATCCGCGACGACCTGGGCGAGGAGGGCTTGGCCCGCAGCATCGTGGTTGTCGCGACCTCCGACGAATCGCCGCTGATGCGCCGGCAGGCCGCCTACATGACCCTGGCGCTGGCCGAGCACTTCCGCGACCTCGACAAGGACGTGCTGTGCCTGATGGACAGCGTCACGCGCTTCGCCATGGCGCAGCGCGAGATCGGGCTCGCCGCCGGCGAGCCGCCGGCCAGCAAGGGCTACACCCCATCGGTGTTCGCCGAGCTGCCGCGCCTGCTGGAGCGCGCCGGCCCCGGCATCGGCTCCGGCACCATCACCGGCCTGTTCACCGTGCTGGTCGAAGGCGGCGACCACGACGAGCCGGTGGCCGACGCGGTGCGCGGCATCCTCGACGGCCACATCGTGCTCGACCGCGCCATCGCCGAGCGCGGCCGCTACCCCGCGGTCAACGTGCTGCGCAGCATCTCGCGCACCATGCCGCGCTGCAACAGCGCGCAGGAGACGGCGCTGATCAACCGCGCCCGCACCCTGCTCGCGCGCTACGAGGACATGTCCGACATGATCCGCCTCGGCGCCTACCGCCAAGGCAGCAATGTCGAGATCGACGAGGCGATCCGCTACGCCGGCCCGATCGAGGCTTTCCTGGCGCAGGACAAGGACGAACGAAGCGATCTCGCTGCCGGCTACGCCGGCCTCGCCGAGATCCTGGAAGGACAACAACAATGAACCGGCTCGACTCTGTGATCCGCCTGCACCGCTGGAAGCTCGACGAGCAGCGGCGCAAGCTCGCCGACCTCGAAGTGCTGCGTCAGAAGTTCATCGACCAGCGCCGCCGCCTCGACGACGAGGTGACGGCCGAATCGGCGCTGGTCGCCGGGTCGGTGGATGCCCGCGCCACGTTGGGGCCGTACCTCGATGCCGCGCGCGCCCGCGCGGCGCGCATCGAATCGTCCACCCTGGAGGTCGCGCGCGAGATCGAGCTGACCCAGGCCGCCATCGAGGAGGCCTATCGCGAGGTCAAGTCCTACGAGCTCGCCCGCGCCGAGCAGGAACGCCGCGCCGCCAACCTGCGCGCGCGGCGCGAGCAGTACGCGCTGGACGAGATGGCGCTCGCCATGCGCCGCCGCGGCGCCCCGGCGGCGTAGGCCGCCGACCGGACTCGATCCCAAACGATTGCCGTGCGGCGAGACCGGCGGGTCTCAGACCCGCCAGTGTCGCCGTCGCACAGGCGCCGCCGGCGCCGGCGCGCTCAGCCGCGCGCCGCGACCTCGCGCGCGATGGCCTCGACGTCCTCGGCGGCGGCGGTGTTGGGGGAACGGGTCAGGGTGGCGGCCTGGTTGCGGATGCTCTCGCGCACCCGCGGGTCGCGGCGGATCACGCCGGCCAGCCGCGGCGTCAGCTTCAGGAACGTCTCGCACGCCTTGCGCAGGGTCTCATAGGTGGCACGGCCGGCGCGCGCGTCGGGCGCCAGGTTGACCACGATCGCGAAGTCGGTGTCGCGGTGCGAGGCCGACAGCACCTTGATGAAGGCGTAGGCGTCGGTGATCGCGGTCGGCTCGTCGGTGGTCACCACCATGCAGGTGCCGACCGCGGTGGCGAAGCTGCGCACCGCCCAATCGACGCCGGCGCCGAGATCGACCACCGCGTGGTCGTAGCCGCGCGCCAGCACGAACAGCCGGTCGCGCAGCGCGCTGACCCGGTCGGGCTGCAGCCCGGCCAGCCCGCCGTTGCCCGACTGGCCGGCGATGATGTCGAAGCCGCCAGGTTCGTAGTGCGTCACAGCATCCTTCAGGTCGATCCGGCCGGCGATCACCTGGCCCAGGTCGTGGCGCGGCGACAGGCCGAGCTGGATGTCGACGTTGGCGAGCCCGAGGTCGCCGTCGAACAGCACCACCCGCCGGCCGGCGCGCGCCAGCGCGTGCGCCAGGGTGACGGAGAACCAGGTCTTGCCGACGCCGCCCTTGCCGGAGGCGACGGCGAGCACGTTGCGCCCCTGGACCCGGCTCGTCGGGTGGGCGGCGAGGGTCGAACGGGGGATCATCAGGCGGCCTCCGCGGAAGAGTTGCCGGCGGCGCGTGTCAGCGGGTCGCGCATCAGCAGCCGGGCGAACGAGAGCGGGTTGAGTGGGGCGAGCCCCTGGGCGACGTGCGGCGTGATGCCGACGTCGGCGAACATCAGCGCGCCGCCGTCGGCGGCGCCGAGCATGCCGCCGAAGCGGCGGGCGGCATCGAGCCGGGCGGTGATCATCCGCCGCGGCCGCAGCCGGCGGAACGCGGCGGCGACGTCGGCAGCCTCGATCGCGTCGAGGCCGGCGGGCAGCACCAGCACCGGCTCAGCGTCGGCGGCGTCGAGCAGCGCGGCGAGCCCGTCAAGGTCGCCCGCCGAGAACGGGTTGACGCCCGGGGTGTCGACCATGATGCAGGTCGCCTCGCGCGACGCGCGCGCATGGCGGGCCAGCGTGGCGGCGTCTTCCGCGACCTTGAGGTCGATGCCGAGGATGCGGGTGAATCCGGCGAGCTGGTCGATGCCGCCGGCCTTGGCGCCGTCTGCGGTGATCACCGCGGCGGCGGCGCCGGCCAGCCGGGCGCGCGCCGCGAGTTTGGCGACTGTGACGGTCTTGCCGCTGCCGGGCGGGCCGATCAGGGCCATCGCGCGCGGCGCGGTGTCGTCGATCGGCGCGAACCGGTACTCCGCGTCGAGCGCGCCGGCGAGCGCCTTCAGCGGCTCGTCGATGCCGAGCTCGGCGGCGCGGCGCACCAGCCGGCCGGCGATCTCCAGCGGCGCGCCGTGATACTCCAGCATCCGGTTGAGGACGACGTCGGCGCTCTCGGCAGGCGGCGCCAGCGGCGGCGCGGCGGACGGCTCGTCGCCGTCGAGCGCGGCGACGACGCGCACGCGCCCCGACGGCTCCTCCTGGGTGGAGACGATAATCGCATCGTCGCCGAGAGCGGCGCGCACGTCGCGCATCGCCTCGGCCATCGTGGACCCGATGAAGGTGCGCAGGCGCATGGATCAGATCTGCCCCAAGGTCTTGATCTTGACCTTCGCGTGGATCTCGTTCTGCGACATCACCATGGTGGACGGCCGGAATCGCTCGACGATCGAGCGCACATAGGGCCGGATCGCCGGGCTGGTGAGCAGCGCCGGGCTTTCGCCCATCATGGCGAAGCGGTCGAAGGTCTCGCGCACCTTGGCGATGAACTCCTGCAGCCGGCTCGGCGGCAGCGCGAGCTGGCGCTCCTCGCCCTGGCCGATCAGCGCCTCGGCGAAGCGCTGCTCCCATTCCGGCGACAGCATGACCAGCGGCACGATGCCGGCCTCGTTCAGCGCCGCGTAGCTGATCTGGCGCGACAGCCGGGCGCGCACGTGCTCGGTGATCAGCGCGGTGTTGCGGGTGAAGCCGCACGCCTCCGAGACGCCTTCCAGGATCGTCGGCAGGTCGCGGATCGAGACGCGCTCCTGCAACAGCGCCTTCAGCACCCGCTGGATGCCGCCGACCGCGATCTGCGACGGCACGATGTCGTCGATCAGCTTCTTGTGCTCGCGCCCCAGCTCGTCGAGCAGCTTCTGCGTCTCGGCGTAGGACAGGAGCTCCGCCATGTTGTCGCGGATCACCTCGGTCAGGTGGGTGGTGATGACGGTGGCGGCGTCCACCACGGTGTAGCCGCGGAAGTTCGCCTCCTCGCGATGGCTCTCGTTGACCCACATCGCCGGCAGGCCGAAGGTCGGCTCGATCGTCGCCTCGCCGGGCAGGGAGATCTTCTCGCCGCGCGGGTCCATGACCAGCAGCATCGACGGCTTCACCTCGCCCCGACCGGCCTCGATCTCCTTGATCCGGATGACGTAAATGTTGGCGGGAAGCTGCATGTTGTCCTGGATGCGCACCGCCGGCAGCACGAAGCCGACCTCGTTGGCGAGCTGGCGCCGCAACCCCTTGATCTGGTCGGTCAGCAGGGTGCCGTTCTGCGCGTTGACCAGCGCGAGCAGCGCATAGCCGAGCTCGATGCGCACCTCGTCCACCTGCAGCGCGGCGGCGATGGGCTCCTCCGCCGCCGGCTGCGCGTCGGGCGCCGCCGCGGCTTCGCGCACCGCCGCCTCCTGCGCCTGGGTCCTGCGCATATGCCAGGCCAGGCCGCCGGTGGCGCCGGCCAGCAGCAGGAACGGCAGCATGGGGATGCCGGGCAGCAGCGCGACCGAGGCCATCACGAAGGACGACAGGCCGAGCGCGCTGGGATAGCCGCCGAGCTGGCTGAACAGGGCCTTTTCCGCCGAGCCGGTGGTGCCGGCCTTCGACACCAGCATGCCGGCGGCGGTGGAGACGATCAGCGCCGGGATCTGGGTGATCAGGCCGTCGCCGACCGTCAGCACGGTGTAGGAGTGGGCGGCCTGGGCGAGGCTCAGGTTCATCTGCGCCACGCCGATGATGATGCCGCCGACGATGTTGATCAGCGTGATGATCAGCCCGGCGATCGCGTCGCCGCGCACGAACTTGGCGGCGCCGTCCATCGAGCCGAAGAAGGAGCTCTCGTCCTCCAGCTCCTTGCGCCGGCGCCGCGCCTCGCCCTCGTCGATCAGGCCGGCCGAAAGATCGGCGTCGATCGCCATCTGCTTGCCCGGCATCGCATCGAGGGAGAACCGCGCCCCGACCTCGGCGATGCGGCCGGAACCCTTGGTGATGACGACGAAGTTCACCAGGACCAGGATCGAGAACACAATGATCCCGATCACGAAGTTGCCGCCCATCACGAAGTCGCCGAACGCCTGGATGACCGAGCCGGCGGCGTCCGTCCCTTCGTGGCCGTGGGCGAGGATCAAACGCGTCGAGGCGAGGTTGAGCGCCAGCCGCAGGACGGTCGATACCAGCAGGACGGTGGGGAACGAGCTGAAGTCGAGCGGGCGCTGGATGAACAGCGCCGTCATCAGGATCAGGACGGAGAAGGTCAGCGAGATCGCGAGGCAGAAGTCGAGCAGCCACTTGGGCATCGGCAGGATGAGCACCACCAGGATGCTCATCAACGCCAGCGCGAACGCGATGTCGCCGCGCCGCGCGATGGCGCCGACGTGCTTCAGGCCGCCGAAGCCGGACAGCGCGGCACCGCCGCCCGTGGCGACCGCGATCTCGCGGCCGTTGGAGTCAGCCATGCATCAGGCCCCTGATCCGCGGCGGCGGCTCAGCCGACCGCCCGGTCGAGCTCGCCGGGCAGAGGCACCGGCATGCCTTCCTCGCTGTACTGCTTGAGCTTGTTGCGCAGCGTGCGGATGGAAATGCCCAGCACGTTCGCCGCGTGCGTGCGATTGCCCAGGCAGTGGTAGAGGGTATCCAGGATCAGGTCGCGCTCGACGTCGGCGACCGTGCGTCCGACCAGCGCCTTGGTCGCCGCGGGGCTCGTCGCGGCGGCGGCGGCTGGGGTCCGGCCGGACGCAGTGGCCGCAGCCTCGCCGTTGGCCGCGCTGCCGTTGGCGAGCTGGATGGCTTCCGGCCCGATCTCGGTGCCGCGCGCCAGCAGGACCGCGCGGTGGATCGTGTTCTCCAGCTCGCGCACGTTGCCGCGCCACGGGTGGTGCAGCAGCATGTCGAGTGCCGCCGGCGACAGCGGCCGGATCGGCAGGTCGTTGGCCTCCGCGTAGCGCTTGATGAAGTGGTCGCTCAGCACCTGGACGTCGCGCGGCCGCTCGCGCAGCGGCGGCAAATGCAGGTTGATCACGTTGAGGCGGAAATAGAGGTCCTCGCGGAAGGTGCCCTTCCGCACTTCCTTCTCGAGGTCGCGGTTGGACGTGGCGATCAGCCGGATGTCGACCTTGACCGGCTGGTTGCCGCCGACCCGGTCGATCTCGCGCTCCTGAACGGCGCGCAGCAGCTTGGCCTGCAGGCGGATGTCCATCTCGCTGACCTCGTCCAGGAGAAGGGTTCCGCCGTTGGCTTCCTCGAACTTGCCGATGCGGCGCGCGACCGCGCCGGTGAAGGCGCCCTTCTCGTGGCCGAACAGCTCGGATTCGAGCAGGTTCTCCGGGATCGCGGCGCAATTGACGGAGATGAACTTCTCCTTGGCGCGCCGGCTCTTGTTGTGCACGAAGCGGGCCAGCAGCTCCTTGCCGGTACCGGATTCGCCGGTGACCAGGATGCTCGCCTCGCTGGGCGCGACCTGTTCGGCCACCCGCAGCACCTCGGCGAAGCCCGGGTCGCGGAAGATGATGGCGTGGTTCTCTTCGGTGACCGCCTCCAGGACGGCGGCGATCAGGTTGGCGTCGGGCGGCAGCGGCACGTACTCGCGCGCGCCGGCCTTGATCGCCCGCACCGCGCCCTCGGTGTCGTTGCCGATGCCGCAGCCCACGACCGGCACGATGATGCGCTCGGCGTTCAGGCTGTCGATGAACAGCTTGATGTCCAGCCGCACGTCGATCATCACCAGGTCGGCGCCGCGGCCCGACCGCAGGGCGTCCAGGGCGCCGGCCACGTCGTCGGTGTGGCTGACGGTCGCGCCGCGCGCCATGGCGATCTGGCTGGCCGCGCCGATCTGGCCGTTGAGGGAGCCTACGATAAGCAGTCGCATCGAACTCAGTCCTTATGCTCGGGCGTGCGTGTCAGTCGAAGTGGCGCACCCGCTCGGCGGGCGGCAGGATGGCGTTGATCATCATCTCGAGATGACGCGGATTCTCCTGCTGCGCCATCGAGATGGCGGCCGCGACGCAGAGATCGACGATCTCCGCATCGTCGTCGGCGATCCGCTCCATTTTCGCCGCCAGCGGCGAGAACAGCATGCAGGCCAGGATCGCGCCGTAGAACGTGGTCAGCAGCGCCACCGCCATCGCCGGGCCGATCGACGCCGGGTTGTCGAGGTGGGCGAGCATCTGGACCAGGCCGATCAGCGTGCCGATCAGGCCCATCGCCGGCGCCACCTCGGCCGCCTTGCGCAGGACGCCGGCGCTGCGGCCGTGCCGCGCGGTCATCTCGGCGGCGTCGCGCTCCAGCACGCGCCTGATCTCGTCGGCCGTCAGGCCTTCGACCACCATGCGCAGCGCCTGCTCCGCGAACGGATGGCGCAGGCCGTCGGCGCTGGCGCGCTCCAGCGCGATCAGTCCCTGGCGCCGGGCGATGTGAGCGTATTCCAGCAGCTCGACGGCGATCTGCCGCGGCGTGGCGAGCGAGCGGACCAGCACCTTCGCCGTCTCGCGGAAGGCCGTGGCGAAGTCGCCGAGGGAGTAGGAAACCAGCGTCACGCCGACCGTGCCGCCGATGACGATGAAGATCGACGGCAGGTCGATGAACGGCTTGGTCGGGCCGCCAAAGGCGATGCCCAGCGCGACGAAGCCGAACGCCGCGACCAGCCCGACGAACGTCGCCGCGTCGAACCGGAACAGGCCCCGGCGCCGGCGCGGCGCGGCGAGCTCGGCCTGGGCGACGTCGCTCAACTGGTTACTGGCCATCGGCGGTCTTCCCTCAGTGCGGCCGGTCGGACTTGATGATCTCGGTCATCGTCACGCCCAGGCGATCCTCGACGACGACCACCTCGCCGCGCGCGACCAGCCGGTTGTTGACGTAGATGTCGATCGCCTCGCCGACCTTGCGGTCGAGCTCGACCACCGCGCCGCGGCCGAGCTTCAGCAGCTGGCTCACCTGCATGTTGGCCCGGCCCAGGACGGCGGAGAGCTGCACCGGCACCTCATAGACCGCCTCCAGCTCCTTGGCGGTGCGCAGGGTCGCCGCCTCCTCCTCGACCGAGAGGAGCTGCTCGGCGTCGCCGGTCCGCGTTGCGCCGGGGTCCAGCTCGTCGAGCGCCAAGTCGCTGGTGCCCTTGCCGGGTTCGGCGGCGTCGGTATCGTTGGTGGCCATCGTCTGTCCTTCGGCTCGCCGCGCGTCAGTGCGCGGGTGGATGGGATACGCTCTTGTCGGTGTCCGGCCCCGCCTCGCCGGCGGTCGAGTGCTGCAGGTAGCGGTCGACGATGGCGTCGATCTCGCTCAGCGCCCGCGCGTAGCCGGTGGCGCCGCCGCCGTCGGCCCACTCGACGCGACAGTCCGGCGGCTCGATCGACGGGTCGGCCAGCAGCACGACCTGGCCGCGGAAAGCGGCCGCGGCCGACAGCGCGTCGATGCGCTCGCGCAGCGCGTCGAGCATCGGGTCGGCGATGCGCACCACCAGCTGGGGCTCGTCGGCGGCGCGGCTGAGGCATTCCGCGACGAAGGTCTCGACCGCCTCGATCGCGTGGTCCCGCGCGATGGGGGGGACGAGCTTGCCGGTGATCGCGGTGGCGACCGCGATGGCATCGCGGGCGTGGCTGCGGTGCGCGGCGGCGAGTTCCTGGCCGATCGCGTCGAGCCGCTTGCCGAGGGCGTCCACCGCCTTGGCGAGCTGCCGCTCGGTCGCCGCCGACGCCTCCTCGAAGCCCTTGGCGTGGCCTTCGGCGAACCCGACCTTCCGCGCGGCGGCCAGCTCGGCGGCGCTGTAGGTGGGCTCCGGCGGCGGCGGCGGCGGCTCGGGCGCCGCCTCGATGTCGGGCGCGTCCGCGGCCGCCGGGTCGGGCAGCTCCGCCTCGAAACAGGTGTCGAACGTGAACTTGCGAACCGGCGACATGGCGGCCTAGTACACGAGCTGGTCTTCGCCGCGGCTGTCGGCGAGCACGATCTCGCCCTGCGCCGACAGGTCCTTGGCGATCTGGACCATGTTCATCTGCGCCTCGTCCACGTCCTTCAGGCGCACCGGGCCCATGGCGGCCATGTCCTCGCGCAGGATCTTCGCCGCGCGCTCGGACATGTTGGAGAAGAAGAGGTCGCGCAGCGATTCCGACGCGCCCTTGAGCGCGACCGCCAGTTTGTCCTTCTCGACCCGCCGGATCAGCGTCTGGACGCCGGACGGGTCGAGACGGCCGAGATCCTCGAACGTGAACATCAGCGCCTTGATGCGCTCGGCCGCGTCGCGGTTGCGCTCTTCCAGGGAGTTGAGGAACTTGGCTTCCGCCGCGCGGTCGAGGTTGTTGAAGATCTCGGCCATCACCTCGTGCGCGTCGCGGCGGTTGGTGCGCGCCAGGTTGCTCATGAACTCCGACCGCAGGGTCTTCTCGATGCCGTCCAGCACCTCCTTGCGCACCACCTCCATGCGCAGCATGCGCATGATGACCTCCATCGCGTAGTCGTCCGGCAGGAGCTGCAGGACACGCGCGGAGTGGTCGGAGCGGATCTTGGACAGGACGACGGCGACGGTCTGCGGGTACTCGTTCTTGAGGTAGGCGGCCAGCACCTCCTCGTTCACGTTGCCGAGCTTGTCCCACATGGTGCGGCCGGCGGGGCCGCGGATCTCCTCCATGATGTTCTCGACGCGGTCCTTCGGCATCACCTTGAGGAGGAGCCTCTCGGTGTTCTCGTAGGAGCCGTGCAGCGGGCCGGTCGCCGAGACCTGGTCCACGAACTCGACCAGCAGCCGCTCGACGAGCGCCGAATCGATGCGGCCGAGTGCAGCCATCGACTGGGAGATATCCTTGATCTCCTCCTCGTCCATCAGCGAGAACAGCTTGACCGCCTGGTCCTCGCCGAGGGCGAGCATCAGGATGGCCGCCTTCTCGGGGCCGGTCAGTCCGCGGTAGTCGTCGCGTGCGCGCATGTCCGGTCGCCGCTATCAGGTTTCCTGGTACATCCACTGGCGGATGATCGAGACCGTCTCTTCTGGATGGCGGTCCACGATCTCGAGGATCTTCTTGATGGTCGATGCCTTGACCTTGCCCTCGACCCGCGAGATGTCGATCGATTCGTCGTCGCCCGCCGCGCCGCCGCCGCCGCCGGGAATGCCGGTCGAGGACGGGCCGGTGAGCTGCGCCGGCTCGATGCTCTGGTCGGCCAGCAGCGCCTGCGCCTTCTCCTCCTCCAGCGCATTGGGCAGCGCGCTCAGCATCCGCGCCACCACGGGCCGGACGACGAGGAGGATGACGAGGACGCCGACCACGGCGAGGACGAACATCTCGGCGATGCGGAAGTAGTCCGCCTTGTTCAGGCCGAACACGGGCTCGGGCGTCTTCAGGCTGGCTTCGTCGATCGTGGCGAAGCGCAGGTTGACCACTTCCACCGTGTCGCCGCGCTTGGCGTCGAAGCCCACCGCCGACTTCACCAGGCCGGTCAGCTTCTCCAGCTCGGCCTGATCCCGCGGCGCATAGACCGGCTTGCCGTCGACCAGCTCGTAGTTGCCGTCCACCAGCACGCCGATCGACAGCCGTCGCACCGTCCCCGCCTCGCGGACATGGCTGCGCACGGTCTTGGAGATCTCGTAGTTGACGGTCTCCTCGGTGCGGTTGCTCTGGCTGTTCGACCCGCCGGCGCCGTTGCCGTTCGCATTGGCGTTGTTGTCGGGCAGGTTGTTGGCGACCGAGACGGTGCGCTCGCTGCTGGATTCGGCGTTGCGCGCATTTTCCTCCACCGTCTGGGTGGAGCGGACGACCTGGCCGTTGGGGTCGTAGCTCTCGGCGCTCGTGGTGATTCGGTCGAAATCCATCTCGGCCGTAACCTCGGCGCGCACGCGCCCGACGCCGACCGACTGCTCCAGCAGCGTCTCGACCATCCGCTGCAGGCGCTGCTCGTGGCCGCGGCGAACCTCCTCGTTGTTGAGCGCGGCATAGTCGGCGGGGTTGTCGCTGGCCTCGCCGCGCGCGAGCAGCCGACCCATCGCGTCGATCACCGAAACCCGCGACGGCTTGAGCTGCGGCACGGCGGCCGCCACCAGATGCTGGATGGAAAGGACCTGCGTCTTCTCCAGCCGGTCGCGGCCGCGCGTCTTGATGACGACCGAGGCGCTGGGCTCCGGCTGCTGGCGGCTGAACAGCTCCCGCTTGGGCAGCACGACGTGGACGCGCGCCTCCTCGACGGAGTTGATGGCGCGGATGGTGCGCGAGAGCTCGCCCTCGAGCGCACGGACCAGGTTGACGTTCTGCATGAAGTTCGTGGTGCCGAGACCGTCGCCCTTGTCGAAGATCTCGTAGCCGATGGAACCGCCGCGCGGCAGCCCTTCCTCCGCCATCGCCATGCGCAGCCGGAGCGCCCGGTCGCCGGGCACCATGATCATCCGGCCGCCGTCGCGCAGCTCGTAGGGGATCTTCTGCGCCTCGAGCTTGCTGACAATTCGGCTCGAATCCGACGCATCCAGGTCGCCGTAGAGCAACGCCATGTTGGTGTTGTCGAAACGGGCGGTGAGGAAGACGAAGAACGCGATCAGCCCGACGGCGACGCCCGCCATCGCGAGCAGTCTCAGCGTGCCGAGGCCCTTGAGTGTCTGAAGGAGATTCTGCAAGCGGCTGTTCCGAACTACGACGCGTGAGCGGCTGTCTGGGGCCCTGCGGGGCCACACGCGGAACGTAGGGTCGGTGCCGTGAAGAAGGGGTTAATCGGCGGCAGTTTTTGCCGCGTTCATCGGCAGTTTTTGCCGATCGGCGTTGCGGCGGGACGCCGCATGCCGGCGTCCGTCGCGTTCAGTCCGTCGACAGGAGGTCATGCCGCGCGTCGCGCCGCGTCCGGTACTTCTGCAGCCGCGTGGCGCGCAGGCCGCGCACCCCGTACTCGTCGATCAGCTTCTGCCAGGAGAGGTACTCTTCGACCGACAGCTTGTAGCGGTTGCAGGCATCCTCCAGCGAGATCAGGCCCGAACGCACGCCGGCCACGACCTCAGCCTTGCGCCGCACGACCCAGCGCTTGGTGTTCGGCGGAGGCAGGTCGTCGAGCGTCATCGGACGCCCGAGGGGGCTGACGACTGCCATGCGACGTCCCAGGTCGCCGTCTGCCATTGAAGGATACTCCACGCGGTGTACTTCGATGCCGCTACACTACGGCGGGCCTTCTAAAGAAAGCCCTAAGCGCAAAGGTTAAGCGGCAGCCCAAAAGCAAACGGAGCCGCCATAACCGGCGGCTCCGTTGGTTAATGCTGCGCTTATCGGATGCGCAGCAGCTCTTCCATCATCTGGTCCGCAGTCGTGATGATGCGGGTATTGGCCGAGTAGGCGCGCTGGGTGATGATCATGTCCGTGAATTCCTGCGCGAGGTCCACCGTGGACGCTTCGACCGCATTTGTCACGATGGTGCCGGAATTGATGTCGGCCGCGGATCGCAGGAAGACCCCGCCCGAAAGGTCGGTCTCGGCGTAGACGCTGCCGTTCTTCGCCTCCAGACCGTTCGGGTTCGCGAACGTCGCGACCGGCAGCTTGTACATCTTCAGCGACTGTCCGTTGTCGAACAGGGCCGAGACGATGCCGCTCTGGTCGACGCTGACCCCGAAGAAGGTGCCGACCGGCCGGCCGTCCTGGTTCACGCCGGTCACCGAGTAGTTGGACGAGAACTGGGTCACCCCGCCGGTCTCGTTGGGCGTGCCGAGGTCGAGGTTGATGACGGTGTCGTTGGCGCCCGAGGTCCATCCACCCAGGGCGATGGCGGGCGGCGTCGCGCCGCCGTCGAAGGTCAGCGGCGTGCCGTCGCCGTTGAACACGATGTCGACGCTCCAGCCGGCGTTGCCGCCGACCGCGCCTTCGTCGATCGAGGCGGCGTCGGGCGCGGTCGCGGTGACCGTCCACTCGTTGGCCGCGGTCTTCTCCCAGGTCAGGGTCACGTCGTGACCGACGCCCAGCGAGTCGAAGACCTGGACGGTCGTCGTTTCGGTGTCGGCGACCGCGGCCGAAGCCGGCAGGTTGAGGTCGAACTCGATATTGGAGGTGACCGTCGCGGCGCCGGCGCCGCCCGAGACGCGGACCGGCTCCAGCGCCGTCACGATGGAGGAGTTGCCGGCCAGCGGCTCGCCGTTCGCGTCGGTCTTCCAGCCCTGCAGGTAGTAGCCCGACGGCGTCTTCAGGAAGCCCTGGGTGTCGGTGGAGAACTCGCCGGCACGGGTATAGAAGCGCGGGTCCGCCGCCGTCGGCGAATTGTTCTGGGTCACCACGAAGAAGCCCTGGCCGGAGATCGCCAGGTCGGTGTTGCTCTCGGAAGCCTGCAAGAGGCCCTGCCGGTCGATCGACGACAGCGGCACGGCGCGGGTGCCGCCGGCCGAGTAGAAATTCGTCCCCTGCGGCGTGACCAGCGAGGAAAAGCTGGCATGCGTCGCCTTGTAGCCGACCGTGCTCACGTTGGCGATGTTGTCGGAGATCATGCCCAGCGCGCTCGAGTGCGCATTCAGCGCCGAGACACTGGAGAACATCGCGCCGATCAAACTCATAACGGGTACTCCTAACGAATAACTCGGTTTGCGTGGCCGCCGCCTGACAGCGCGGCCTGGAACTAGCTGTCTTCGTCCGCCGACTGGTCGCGCACGCCGATCACGGCGCCGACCGGGATCTTCGAGGCGCCCAGCACCATCAGGGCGCCTTCGTCGCTCGATTCGATGCCGGTGACCTTGCCGATCACGGTGGTCGTGGCGGTGACCTCCTTCTCCTCGGCGTCGGTCGCGACGATCTGGATCTTGTAGCTGCCGTCGGGCGCGGCGGAGCCGTCGAGCTTCTTGCCGTCCCAGGTGAACTCGTGCTTGCCGGCGGTGGTCTTGCCGGGTTCGCTGTAGACCAGCTTGCCGGCGGCGTCGGTGATCACGACCGAGGTCTTCTTGGTGCCGCCGGGCAGGGTGTAGGTGTACTTCGCCTCGCCGTCGGCCAGGACGCCGGTGTCGCTGCTCGCCTCGACCGTCTTGCCGATGAACTGGAGGGCGCCGACCGACTGGTTGGCCATGCCGAGAGACACCAGCATGTCGAGCTTCTTGTTCGATTCCAGCGCCTGCTCGACCTGGGTGAAGGTCACGAGCTGCTGGGTGAACTGGGTGGTGTCCATCGGCGACAGCGGATCCTGGTGCTTCAGCTGCGTGGTCAGCAGGGTCAGGAAGTTGTTGTAGTTGTCGGCCAGGCTCGCCGCGCTGGTGGCGGTCTTGCCCGCGGACGTGGCGGCCGCCGTGGTGGTCGGCGAAACGGCGTCGGTGGCCATGGCGGAAGGTCCCTCAGACGCGGATGTCGAGTCCGCCGATCAGCGAGCTTGCGGTCGCGGCGGGCGGCGGGATCGGGGTGTCGTCCGGCTCGCCGTCGGGATCGGAGAACCGGTCGAGGAACGTCTGCTGCTGGCCCTCGTACGGGCCGCGCTGGCTGCCGTCGCCCTTGAGCCCGAAGTTCAGGCTGCCGGAATCGGTGCGCAGCCCGGCGTCCTGCAGCGCCCGTTCGAGCGCGCGCGAGTCGCGCTGGATGAGCTCCAGCGTCTCGGGCCGCTCCGCGGCGATGACGGCGGTGACCCGGTGGTCGTGCCCGATCTGCAGCTCGACCGTGATGGCGCCCAGGGTGGGCGGCTTGAGATCGACGGTGAAGCGGTTCTGTGCGTCTTCGATTGCCCGCGTGATGTGCACGGCGACCTGCGAGACCACCGCCGGTCCGTGGACGGCGGCGCGCGCGGCGGCGGCGCTGGCGGCCGCGGCATCGGCCTTCGCGGCGTTGGCCGGCGCCTGCGGGCCCGGCTGAGGCTCCGCCGGTTCCAGGCTTTCGGCGAAGTCGGCGGCTGCCGGCGCGGCCACAGCGGGCTCCGTCGTGTTGGCCGCGCTGCCGGCTGCGGCCGCCTGCGGCGGGGTCGGCTTGGTCGGCGCGGCCAAATCGCCGGCAGCATCCGCCGGCGCCTCCGCCGCTTGCGGCATGGCCGGCGCCTCGGCGGTCGCCGGCGCGCCGTTGCGCGGCGCTGCGGCAGGTCCGGCGGCGGCGGCGGCGATCGGGGTCGTCGCTTCTCCCGCCGGCGCGGCGACAGGGGCGGTCTCGGCCACCGGCGTCGCGGGGACGGGGGGAACGATCGGCACAGGCGCCTGGGGGGTCGCGGCCGGCGCGATGTCGCCGGCATCGGCGGCTTCCTGGCCATCCGCGGTCGGCGGCGACCCGGCGGGAGCAGTGGGATCGGCGGTCGCCGCGGCCGGCTTCGCGGCCCCGGCGGTCGCGACCGCAATGGTTGAAAGGGCATCCTCGACGAGCCCGTCAGGGGCCGCGCCGGCAGGCGCTGTCTCGCCGGACTTGGCAGGTTTCCCCTCGGACGGGGCGGCGGGTGCAGCGGTCGCGATCATGGCATGCTCGCCCTCCGCGACGACAGGAACGGCGGCGGCGTTGGCCTGGTCGGGCGTCGCCGGGACGCCCTGCTGCGGCACTTCCTCGCCGGCCGGGATCGCGGCGTTGCCCATGCCTACGCTGGCCAGCAGCATGGCCAGGAGGTCGGTGAACCCGCCGGCGGCCGACTGTCCGCCGCCGGGGGCGCCGGTTGTGCCGGTTGTGCCGGTTGCGGCGCCTGCGGCGCCTGCGGCGGGGGACGGGGGCGGTGCTACTTCCATCGGACTCGACTCGACGCGGCGAAGGCGGGGGAGGGCTGCGGGGCGGTTCAGGCGGCGGCGTGCGGCACGACACGCAGGCGCTGGCGCATCTCGGCGCGCTGGCGCGGTGCGTCCAGGGCCTCGGCGATGGCGACATCGCTCTGGATGCGGTCGTCGAGCTTGGCCCAGGCGTCGCGCACCGGCTGCAGGATGTCGATGAGCCGCTGCGTCAGCGCGGCGTCGTTGCGGATGTTGATCATCGGCAACTCGGTCATCACCGTGCGGTAGACGACGTCGAGGCCGCGGGCAATCTCGCCGCCTTCCTTGAAGTCGAGCCCGTCGAGCAGCACGGCGATCACGTCGGCCACCCGCGACGTGGCGAAGAAGCGCGCCTCGATGTCGCCGGCCTCGATCGCCCGGGCGGTGTTCTCGAGCGCGGCGATCGCCTCGTCGTAGAGCACGACGATGGCGCGGGACGGGAATGCGACGAAGCACTCCTCGAGACGTTCGGCGACGGCGTTACTTGGGGTCATCGTTTGGGGCTCCGCGGTCGGTTATGGGTCGTCGGCCGGCTTACTGGAACAGTCGCAGCAGGTTCTCGGGGGTCTGGTTCGCCTGTGCGAGCATCGCTACGCCCGCCTGGACCAGGATCTGCTTGCTGGTGAACATGCTCATCTCGTGCGCGACGTCGAGGTCGAGGAGGTCGCTGCGCGCCGCCTCGGTGTTCTCCAGGGTCGTCGCGATGTTGGCCTTGGCGAACTCGATCCGGTTCTGCGCCGCGCCGACGTTGGCGCGCGCGGTGTTGAGCGAGTCGATCGCGTTCGAGATCGCCAGCGACGCGGCGTCCGCATCGATCTTGGTCGTGATGTTGGTGGTGTCGAGGCCGAGCGAGTCGGCGCTGATCGAGCCCAGCGAGACCGTGATCTCGTCGGCGGTCGGGCTGGTGCCGGTGCCGACCTTGTAGGTGTATGACGCAGAGGTCGCCCCGGTCAGCGACAGCGTGCCGCTGGCATGCGTGACGTTCACCGCGAAGGCGGTGTTGATGATCAGGTCCACCTTCTCGGTCAGGATGCCGGCGGCGTCCGTCAGGGTCACCACGGTGCCCGAGCTCATGCTGGTGCCGTCGTGGATGTTGGACGCCAGGGCGCCGGTGAAGCTGCCTTCGCCGGTGACCATCGTGAAGGTCTGCGCCGCGGTGCCGTAGGACACCGTCGCCGGGGCGCCGGTGCCGGCGGCGAAGGCGCCGCGGAAGGTGATGTTCTGGATGCCGTCGGCGGCCTGGAAGTCGGTGGCCGAGGCGCGGTCGACCGCGATCGAGCCGTTGACCAGCTGGTTGCCGTTGAACTCGGTGTCGAGCGCGAGTCGATCGATCTCGGCGAGGAGCTGCTGGTACTCGGTGTCGAGCATCGAGCGCTCGGTCGAGGACAGCTGGCCGGAGCCCGCCTGCACCGACAGTGTCTTCATGCGCATCAGGATGTCGTGGGCGCGCGCCATGGCGCCGTCGGCGACCTGCAGCATCGAGATCGCCTGGCCGCTGTTGACCTGCGCCTGCGCCAGCGCCTTGACCTCGGCGTTGAGGCGCGAGCCGATCGCCATCGAGGCCGCATCGTCCTTTGCCGAGACGACGCGCGTGCCCGAAGACAGCTTGGCCAGCGAGTCGGTCATTTCCGCATCCGACTTGGACAGGTTGCGGTGCGCGACATTGGCGGCAAAGTTCGAAATCAGATTCAGCGACATTTCTTCCTCCTCGTGCCGCTTCGAGCGCAGGGGCGTCCTTGCCCCTGTCTTCGCCCGCAGCGCGCCGACGGTCTGGCGGCTGGCGCGCGGTACGAACCGCTCGAAGGCTCGGCCAAGAGGAAGAGCAAGCGCCGGGCCAGTTTGGCGATGCCTCTCTAAATCTCTGAAATTACGAGGAAAATATTTTTGACGGCAAGTCGCGGGCGGTGCGATGCCGCGCATTTCAGGCAAATCTTGCTGGCCGGCCCCGGAATTTTGTTCCCACTGCGGCCAGACCTGCCGAGCGAAAGCGGCGTCGCGCCGGCGGCCGAAACGAGAAAGGGGCGGGTCCCGGGACCCGCCCCTTCAGCGGCAGATGGCGTACGGACGGATCAGGCGGAGACGCGCGCCCGCATCGTTTCGGGCGCCGCCGCGGCGTCCCCGACGGTCGTGCCGAGCGCGATCTCGCGCCAGGCGTCGCGCAACGGCTCCAGCAGCTTGATGACCTCGCGCGCCGGCGTCGCGTCGTTGTGCAGGTCGACGTCGGTGAGCTGGCTGATCATGAACGGGAACAGCCGGTTCAGGTTGCCGGCGATGTCGCCGCCGCGGTCGAGATCCAGGGTCGACCACATGTGGCTGATGATCTCCACCGCCCGGTTGTTGCCGCGCCAGCGGGCCTGCACGTCGCCGTTCTCGACCGCGGCGATCGCCTCGCGCAGCGACGCGATCGCCTTGTCGTAGAGCATGTAGACCAGCTTCGCGGGCGATGCGGTGACGACCTGCTGGGTCAGGTACTTGTTGACGTTGCCGTAGGGGGTGCTCACGCGGGGCTCCGGCGGTACGGTTAGCGGCTCTGGAACATGGCTTCGGTAGTCTGCTTGATGCTGTCCAGGATCGACTGCGCGGCAGCCAGGGCGGACTCCATCCTGATGAAGCGGGCGGTGAGCTGCTCGCGCTGATAGTCGAGCCTCGTCTGCATCTCGTCGATGCGGGTCTGGGTCAGCGTGTTCTGCCCCTCCGCGGTGTCGATCTCGGTCTCGACCACGCCGTTGACGGAATCGAGCAGGTTCTCGATCTGGGCGAACATCTCCGCGCCCATGCCGACGGTGTAGTCGAGCTGGATCGACGTCGGCAGGTCGACGCCGTTGTAGAAGAGCTTCAGGCCCTTGGCCTCGCCGGTCAGGATGGTGATGGCCTGGTTGCTGATCGACACGCTGCCGTCGTCGGCGCCGTCCGCGGTGCCGCCGACGTTGCCGGTGGCGGGCACGTTGACGGCGGGCGTGGCGCCGCTCTTGACGTAGCCGGGCGGGTCGTTGGCGGCCTGCGGCACAAGCTTCAGGTCGGCGAACAGGGTATCGGGGGTGGCGCCGTCGCCGGTCACGTTGGTGCCGGTGGCGGAATCGGCCGAATAGAGTCGGAAGTCGCCGCTGCCGGCGGCGACGGCGGTGGCCGAGACCTCGATGCGGTACCAGCCGTTGCCCATGTCGTCGATACGCGCGCCGGTGGCGTCGCCGGCGGTGGCGCCGACCGTCCCGGTGGCGACGTTGAAGTCGGCGTAGGTGTCGGCGCTGAAGCCGGCGCCCTCGAAGGCGAAGCGCACGCTGTCCTGCGCGCCCGCCTTGGCATAGCCGACCAGGGTGTAGCTCTTGCCGGCGGTGACCGAGACGGCGTCGGCGTTGGAAACGTAGTGCGGCCCGGCCGTGACGTCGCCGACCAGCTCATCGCCGGTCATCGCGCCGTCGGGCCCGGTCACGGCGTCGGCGTTGACCGTCGCCGCGCTGGCATTGAGGTTCGCGATGCCGACCGCCTCGGCGCCGGCGTCCGCCGCCTGCGCGCCCCAGAACCAGGCGTCCGGCGTCGCGCCGTCGCCGCTATAGGTTGCGCCGCCGGGGCCCGTCGCGTGGCGCTCGAACGCCACGTTGCCGCTGGCGGTCGCGGTGGCGGCGATCGAGATCCGGTACCAGCCGTTGCCGACGCTCTCGATCGCCGCGTCGTCGATGCCGGTGCCGAAGCCGCTCACCGTGCCGTTTGCGAGGTCGAAGTCGGCGAAGGCATCGCCTGCGACCGCGCCGCCGGCGACGGCGATGCGCGCATCGGATTGCGCGCCGGCCTTCACGTAGGTCGAGAACGAATAGGTCTGCCCGGCGGTCAGCGCCAGGCTGGCGGGCGAGGACAAATAGTGCGTGTCGTTGGCGGCATCGCCGACCAGGCCGTCTGCCGTCATCGTGCCGTCGGGGGCCGCCATGCCGTCGGCGGCGACGGTCGCGCGCGTCGCCGTCCACGACGGGTCGTCCGCCGCCTCGCTGTTCGCCAGCATGTTGCTGCCCGAGTTGGGCTGCAGGTTGAGGACGTAGCCGGCAGGGTTGTACTTGGTGTTGCGGTCGAACCCGAGGAGCGATACGCGCGGGTCGGACGCGCTGAAGTCGAACGCGAACAGCCGGCGCACGTCGTCGAGGTTGGCGAGGAGCGCGGTGTCGATCTTGCTGTCATCGATGCGTAGCGTGTTGTCCAGCAGCGGGTCGGTGTTCTGCTCGCGCGGGATGAACGTGACGCCGATCTGGGCCAGAACGCGGAAGCCCTGCGACACGCCGTCCACGCCGTTGCCGAGCAGCGCGGAAATCTGCGTCGAAGCCTCGCGCAGCGCCTGAGAGGTGTTGAGGACGGGGTTCTCGCCGACCAGCTCGCCCGTGGTCGGATCGCGCGCGACGTGCTCGTTGATGAACGAGCGCACGGCGTTGTAGGCGTTGACGAAATTCGTGATCTGCGTCTTGACCGCGTTGAGGTCGTGGTCGATGTCGATCGAGACGGTGGTGCCCTTCTCGGCCTGATAGAGCGACAGCGTGACGCCGGCGAACAGGTCCGAGATGGTATTGGTCTGGCGTTCGATCACCCGCCGCTTGTTGTCGATGCCGAGGTCGTCGATCGCGGTGCCGCCACCGGTTTCCTCGATGCTGAACGCCGTCGCGCCGGTGATCTCCAGTCGCACGCCGGTGCCGTCCGACACCAGGGCGCCGGTCGTGCCGGTCACGTTGGTGGTGATGCGCGCTGCGATGTCGGCCAGCGTGTCGGTGGCCACGTAGTTGACGGTGCCGATCACCGCGTTGTCGCTGTCGCGCCGGAACGTCAGGGTGCCCGCGCTGCCGGCCTGGACGGCGCCGCTGGACTGGAAATCCGTCTCGTAGGCCAGGTTGCTGAGGTCGAGCAGGCCGTCGGCATGGAATTTCGCGGTCTGCGCCGCCTGCAGCTCGTTCTTGATCCCGCCGGAGCCGTTCAGGATTCCGATCGCCTGCAGCGGCGTCCCCGCGGTGTCGGCCAGCGAGATCGTCTGGCCGGTCTTGTCGGCGGTCAGGAACAGATAGTTCTCGTTGGGGCCCACGGTCACGATCGCCGCCGTGACGCCGGTCGGGTTGGTGCCCTTGTTGGCGTTGTTGATGCGGTCGCGCAGGTCGGACAGCGAGTCGTTGGCGCCGACCGCGATCGTCTTGCCGTTGATGGCGAAGCTGTCGCCGGCGTTGAAGCCGAGCGGGCTGCCCGCCGAGGTGAACTTGTCGCTCGAAAGCTTGTGCGCCTTGGCGGTCTGCAGCACCTCGATGGTGTGGTTGCCGCTCGATGCGGCGTTGCTGACCGTGGCGCCGATCAGGTTGCCTGCCTGGGAGGCGATCGCGCCGTCCGCCCGGCTGGTGGACGTGAAGGCCTGCTTGGCCTCGAACGCGTTGCCCTGGTTGCCGATCGAGACGGCGCCACGCAGGCCGGCCAGCGCGTCCTTCAGCGCCGTCAGGCCGGTCCGCAGGCTCTGCAGCGCGGTGATCTTGTCCTTGTTGGACGTGATCTGCGCTTCCAGTCGGTCGACCGGGATGCGCTTGGCGGCGATGATGCCGTCGACCGCGGCCTGGAAGTCGATGCCGCTGGAAAGGCCGGAGAACGAGACCCGCCCCGTCTTCGTATCGACGCTCAGCGAATTGAGGTTGAGGGCTTCAGCCATGCGCGATCCTGTTGCCGGACGATGCCCGGTCGGTCGGTTGTACTAGGCTTTCCTGTCGACAAGGTTACCGAGGAATTCCTTGGTCGCCGCGATCAGCCGCAGCATGTCCTCGGTCGGGATCTGGCGCACCACCTCGCCGGAGTCCTGGTCGATGATCTGGCCGATCACCAGCCCGGTGTTGTGGTCGATGTCGAGTGCGAGCTTGGTCGGGCTGCCCGGCCGCGGGTTCAGGCCGGGGTTGTTGCGCATGACCTGGTCGAGCGCGGCCTCGGTCACGGCCGGCACGGCGCGGGCGGCGGCAACTTTTGCCGCATCGACCGCCTGAGCGACCTTGGCGGTCAGGGGAACGGAATAGGCTGCATTGCCGGTGGTGGACGGGACGGGCGGAAACTGCATGGCACCCTACCTCGGGATCGCGGTCTCCCTGCGGCCGGCGGGAAGGGGGCTGCTGCCCCCTTCCCTGATGCGCGACTTACCGGAACAGCTGGAGCAGGTTCTGGGGCATCTGGTTGGCCTGGGCCAACATCGACACGCCAGCCTGGATCAGGATCTGCTTGCTGGTGAAGTTGCTCATTTCCGAGGCGACGTCCAAGTCCATGAGCTGGCTTCGGGCCGCTTCGGTGTTCTCCCTTTGCGTATTGATGTTCGCCGCGGCGAACTCAAGCCGGTTCTGGTTGGCGCCGATCGCGGCACGGGCCGTGTTCAGGTCGTCGACCGCGTTGGTGACGGCGATCGAAGCCGTGTTCGCGTTGGCGGCGGTCGAGATGTCGGTGGTGTCCAGGCCCAGCGTATTGGCCGAGATGCTGTTCACCGTGACCGAGATCTCGTCCGACGTCGGGCTGGAGCCCGTGCCGACCTTGAAGGTGAACGAGGTCGAGTTGGACCCCGTCATCTGCAGCGAACCGGAAGCCCGGGTCGTGTTGACCGAGAACGCGGTGTTGATCTGCAGATCGACCTTGTTGGTGGTGGCGGCATTGGTCAGCGTGACGACCGTGCCGGTGGTCATGCTGGTGCCGTCGTTGGTGTCGGCGTCGAGCGCGCCGGTGAAGGTGGTCGCGTCGACCGTCGCCGTGAACGAACCCGCGGTGTTGTAGGCGATCGTGGCGTTGGTGCCGCTGAAGTCGCCGCGGAAGGTGATGTCCTGCACGCCCTGGCTGACGGCGAAGGCAGTGGCGGACGAACGATCCACGGTCAGCGAGCCGTCCACCAGCTTGGTGCCGGCGAACTGCGTCGAGTTGGAAATGCGGTCGACTTCCGAGATCAGGGCCTGGTACTCGGTGTTGAGCTTCGCGCGCTCTTCCGAGGACAGCTGATCGGAACCCGCCTGCACCGCCAGGGTCTTCATGCGGGTCAGGATGTCGGACGTCTTGCTCATCGCGCCGTCGGCGATCTGGAGCATGGAGACCGCCTGACCGGCGTTGACCGCGGCCTGCTTCAGGCCCGCGACCTCGACGCCCAAGCGGCTGCCGACGGCGAGGGATGCCGCGTCGTCCTTCGCAGTGAGGACCCGGGTGCCCGCCGACAGCTTGGCGAGCGAGGAGGTCGCCATCGCATCCGACGTGGTCAGGTTGCGGTGGGCGACGTTGGCGGCGTAGTTCGAGATGATATTCAACGACATTTGTAGAGCTCCTACATGGATGAAAGTCGCGGCTTCCTGCCGTGGAGGCTTCCTGCCTCCGCGCCGACGGACCGGGGCCCGCCGACGCGGCAAAAGATGCAACATCGGTGCCAGCCGACCCGGTCGAATCTGACCAGCGCAGTTTCAACGGGTTAGCGCCCGCCGGCCGTCATAACGGCCTCGGGACCGGCAATTCCTGCCGGGTGCGGTGCAAGGCTTGCCCGGCAGAATCTGCCCCGCCCGGCAGAACTTGCCGTCCGCTGCCGGCCGGCCTTAAGCCTTCCTCAACCGTGCCGCGTCATCTTCCCTTAGGTTTTGACATCCGGAGAGACGGCATGGCGGGCCGCACGCAGCGCGCGGCGACGACGGACGACGGCACCCTGACCCAGATGCTGGTCGAGGCGGTGGGGCGGCACCAGGCCGGCGACCTGGCCGGCGCCGAGCGCGCCTATCGCAAGGTCCTGGCGCGCGCGCCGCAGCAGCCGCACGCGCTGCACCTTCTCGGCGTGGTGCTGCACCAGAAGGGCGAGAACGCCGAAGCCGCCCGGCTGATCGGCAAGGCGATCAAGGCGCTGCCGGACTACGGCGACTTCCACAGCAACCTCGGCGCGATCCACTACGCGGAGAAGCAGTACGCCAAGGCGGCGGAGAGCTTCCGCCGCGCCGTGGCGCTCAACCCGGGCAATGCGGACCTTCATTCCAACCTGGCCGCGGTGCTGAACGACCTCGGCGATGCCGACGGCGCGATCGAGGCCTACCGGGTGGCGCACCAGGTCAACCCGGGCGCGCCGAAGTACCTCAAGCGCTTGGCCGACCTCTATCTGGAGCGCGACCAGTACGGGGACGCCGCGCGCTACTTCCGCCTGTTCCTGGAGATCGAGCCCGACAACGGCGAGGTCCACAACAATCTCGGCTACGCCTACGAGCGGCTGGGCCGGCTGGAGGAGGCGGAGAAATCCTATCGCCGGGCGGTCGAGCTCAACGGCGACGTGCCGGAGATCAACAACAACATCGCCACCGTGCTGCGTCTGCTCGGCCGGACCGAGGAGGCGGAGGCCTACTTCCAGCGCGCCATCGCGATCGACCCGGCGCGGTGGGAGGACCTCGCCCACCTCGCCGGCATGTACCTCAACCGTCGCGAGCCCGACAAGGCGCTGCCGATCTACGAGACGCTGCTGCCGCTGCACCCGGACAACGCCAAGCTCTACAACGACTACGGCATCTGCCTGTCGAGCATCGGGCGGATCAGCGACGGCACCGCGGCGTTCCAGCGCGCCATCGAGCTCGACCCGGAGTTCGCCGAGGCGTTCAACAACCTCGGCACCAACAAGATGTCGGAGGGCGACCGGCTGGCCGCGATCGCCGCCTTCAAGAGCGCGATCGGCCACAAGCCGCGCTACATCGACGCCCACACCAACCTGTGCCTGGCGCTGCAGTTCGTCGACCGCTACGACGAGGCCTACATCTACGCCCGCGCCACCATGCTGCTGGAGGACTTCCGGCCGATCTACGCCGCCAATCCCAGCAAGGTGTTCCGCGCCGTCTGCGACTTCGACGGGCTGGAGGAACTCGGCGACCCGTGGGTCAATATGGAGGCCACGCGCGGCGGCGACATCTCGGCCCTGTTCCTCGAGATGCTGGTGGAGGCCGACACGGCCGAGAAGGTCGCCATGCTGTCGGGCTTCCACAAGGACTGGGGCGGCGACATCTCGGAGCGTGCGCGCAAGAACCCGCTGCCGCCGTTCGCCGCGCGCCGGCACGACAAGATCCGGCTCGGCTTCGTGTCCTCGGACCTGCGCGGCCATTCGGTCGCCAAGTTCACCCTGCCGCTGTTCGAGCGGCTCGACCGCGACCGCTTCGAGATCTCCTGCTTCGCGCCCAACGAGTATCCCGAGGACGCGATCCAGAACCGCTTCAAGAGCATCGTCGACCGCTTCACCGTGGTGCGCGAACGCTCGATGCGCGAGATGGCGGAGGACATCCGGAGCGACGGCGTCGACATCCTGTTCGAGCTCAACGGCTTCACCCGCGACAGCCGGCTGAAGGTGATGGCGCACCGCGCCGCGCCGGTGCAGGTGAGCTGGCTCGGCTACCCGTTCACCACCGGGATCGGCGAGTTCGACTACATGCTGCTCGACCCGCTATGTCGCCCGGCCGAGGATTCCTGGCTGGTGGAGAAGCCGCTCCTGATGCCGCAGAGCTGGGTCTGCTTCGGCGAGTTCCCCGCCGAGCCGATCAGCGACACCCTGCCGATGGAGCGCAACGGCATCGTGTCGTTCGGCACCCTCAACAACCCGTACAAGTACACCCGCAAGACGATCGCGCTGTGGGCCGAGGTGATGAATTCGGTGCCGGATTCGCGCTTCCTGGTGGTGCGGCCGGAATGCGCGTCGGCGCTCCTGTGCAGCCACATCGTCAAGGAGTTCGGCCGCCACGGCATCGGGCCGGAGCGGCTCAACGTCGTCAACAACCGGCTCTACCCGCTCAGCCACTTCAACTACTACGACGAGATCGACGTGACGCTCGACACCTTCCCGGTGACCGGCGGCACGACGACTTGCGAGGCGTTGTGGATGGGCGCGCCCGTGGTGTCGATGACCGGCCCCAGCGTGCACCACCGCCTCAGCCAGAGCCTGTTGACCAATGCCGGCTTCGCCGAGATGTGCACGACCTCGCCGGAGGACTACGTCCGCACTGGCATCGCCCTGGCGCAAGACCGCGACCGGCTGGCTGAAATCCGCCAGACCAGCCGCCAACGCCTGCTTGCCTCGCCCCTGTGCGACGCCGACGGCTTCACCCGCGCCTTCGAAGGTCTGATGACCGACGTCGCGCGCCGGCACGGGCTGGTCTGACGGTATCCGGCCGGATCACACCCGCTCGTAGTGCTTCACCGTGACCTCGGCGTCCTTGATGTTCCGGTTGTGCTTCTTGATCTTCTCGAAGGCGTCGCTCTTGAGGTAGGCGTCGACGGCGGCCTGGTCCGCCCACTCGGAATACGAGATGACCTCGCCGGGGTTGTCGACGCAGCGCAGCAGCTCCTCGGACAGGCAGCCGTCCTGCTGGATCATCAGGGGACCGCAGTTCTCGCGCCAGTTGCGCTCCGCCTGCTCGGCATGCTCGGCCGGGAACTTGCAGTAGATCAGCCTCACGATCGGCATCGGTGCCTCCATCGGATGGGTTCGACGAAGGCAACGCGGCAGGGGCCGGGCGGTTGCGCGGTCAGTCGGCCAGGAAGAACTCCACCGTCGAGACCACGCGCACCGTCTTGTTGATC
>JBFWQM010000015.1:0-41440 GCA_050249455.1 Rhodospirillaceae bacterium
GCGACTCGGCCGCCGGGCCGCCGGCTATCGCCGCCGCGGCGCCGGCCGCCTCGACGGCGCCCGACCCGGCGCCGGCGCCGGGGTCGGTGGCCGGGCTGGCGGTGCCGGCGACGTCGGCGGCGCCGGTGCCGGCGGAGGAAGAACCGGCACCGGACACCGCCACGGCGGCGGCCGACACGTCGACCGCCCCGCCTGCCGCCGCCGCTGCCGCGCCGGCGGCCGCAGCCCCTGTTCCTTGAACCTCGACGATGCCGGCGGCCGCCGCGCCCGGCGCGCCCGCCGCGGCCGCGCCGGCGCCGGCAGTGTCGACCGCGCCGGCCGCGGTGACAACCGGCCGGCCGGCGATCGCCGCCGCCCCGCCGGCAACTTCCGTGTTGCCGGCACCACTTGCCGATGACGGCGCGGCCTTGGCCGCGCCGGCGCCGGAAACGTCAACCGCGCCGGTCGCCGCCGCGCCGGGCCGGCCGGCCGTGGCGGTGCCGGATCCGGCGACCGAGTCGCCGCCGATCACCGACACCGGCACCCACGGCGGCGCCTGGTGGCGGCGGAAGCTCCGGGTCAGCGCGGCGTTGTTCGTGCTCGCCGCGACCGAGCCATGAAACCGGCTGCCCGACCCGTCCTGGTGGCGCAGCACGGTGCCGGTCGGCGGCCGCGACAGCGCCAGGTCGACCTTGACCTGCGACTTCGGCACCACGTCGCGGATCGACCGCCCGTTGGCGAGCGCCGCCATGTCGCCGCGCGACAGATAGCGCCGCACGAAAAAGAAATTGCCAATCGGGTTGCGCGAGAACCGCGCGCCGTTGAGGTCAGAGCGGCCCGACACCACCCACGTGCCGGCGGCAATCCCGATCAGGCTGGTCTTGAGCGACGCGGTCGCCTGCTCGGTATACAGGCCGTTCGGCCGCATGGTGCGGATGGTGAAGTTTGACCGCCAGTCGCGGCCCATCACGATCAGCCGCGTCTGCCCGTCCGCCGGCAGCGGCGCCGACCAGAAGTTGTCGCTGCCGAAAATCGGCACGCCGTTGTCGTCGGTGTAGTCCCAATTCCAATTCGAGCCGACCGCCGAGCCCGAGTCGCCCCAATAGATCGTCACGTTGGGCGAGCCGCCGAACGGCAGGTTGCGCACCGAAACGATGTATTGAAGATTCGAGCCGGTGTTCGAGTCGCAGCGGTACAGGAAGCCGAGGCACCACGGCGTCGCCGGGATGGCCGGCCCGGTGAAGCTCACATAGTCGTTCGACCCGTCGGGGTCGATGCCCGCCGCGCGACGCGGCCAGGCGCTATGCGGCCCGTCGAACGGCATGGCGCGCGGTCAGCTCTGCGCCACGGTGCGCCGGAACGGCACGATGTCGAGCTGCCAGGTCGAGTCGATGGTCTGGCCGCTGGTGTTCTTGAACACAAACCGGTTGCCGTCGGGGTGCAGCGGCACATAAGGCAGCGACAGGATTTCGTTGACCGAGGTCGACGGGTTGATCGACTGGAACGAGCCGACGTTGAACACGTCTTGCGGGTCGTCATCGGTGCCGAGCCCGGCGTCGCCGCCGTCGGGGAACTGCTCACTGCCCTCGCCGTCGCCCGGCAGCACCCACAGCTCGCCCACGATGGTGCCGGCCGACGGCGGGCCGCCGTCATATTGAAGCTGCAGATAGACGGTGCAGAACTCGGCGCCGTCGCCGTTGGCGCCGATCGAATTGTCGAAGTCGCCCGCCGCGCGCGCGCCGTTGGACAGGCTGGCGTTGTCGTCGATCACCGTATAGCGGTCGACCCGCTTGAGCTGGACGTCGCCCGCGCTCATGGCGTGCCGCCGATCGCCGCGAGGTCGTCGGCGAACACGTTGATCACGCCGTTGACCGCCGCCAGCAGGTTGGCGTCGGTCACCGCGACGAGCTGCGCCGGCGTCAGGGTCGCGTTCTGCGCCAGCAGCGTCCACAGCAGCCGGCGCGCCATCGCCGACGGGTCCTTCAACGTGGTGCGCGCCCAAATTAGCCGGTTGGCGTGGTTCGCGGTCTGGTCGCTTTCCGCCACGATCGCGACCGCGGCGATGGTGGCGGCGACGGTGATTCTGTTGGTGAGCTCGGGGTGATCGCGCAGCGCGAACAGCTCGGTGTAGGTCGCCATCACGATCACCCGACCGTCGGCTGCTTGGCGGTGTAGCCGGTCCAGCGCACCGTTTGCCCGAGCGCGATCGAGGTGTTGTCGAGCACCATGTCGCCGGTCGGGCTTTCGCCGCTCATCGTGATGCGGCCCTGCTCGATCACCGTGCCGGCGCCGTCGACGATGTCGAAATAGCCGGCGGTGCCGGTGCCGACCGCGGTCGAGTTGGCAACCGCATTCATCGCCGCCGCGGCGTAGGTGTCGCCGTTGTCCGACGCCGAGCCGAACGCCGGGCGCGGCAGGGTGAACACCGCGAGCAGGTTGCCGGTGCGCGCCGCCGCGGTCGAGGCCGGCGGCGTGCCGGTCCACCAGCGGCCTTGACCCTGGTTCGGCGAGCCGGCCGCCGCATCGACCAGGTCGACGCGCGCGTCGAGCGCGGCGATCGCCGCCGCCATCGAAATCGTGAACTGCATGGGTGCCCCCTTGGGTTAGAGCCGCTCGTCTATGGTGAGTGAAGTGAGGTTGATGCCGCCGTCCGGTTCCTCGATGTCGCGCAGCTCGGTGACCAGGCCGAACAGGCTGTCGCGGCCGAGATTGGTCGAGGCGACGTCGCGGATCAGCCACACGTCGGTGTGCTCGAAATTGCGCGCGTGCAGCTCCTGCACCCAGCCGTTCGCCTCGGCCGCGGTCGGCACCATGTTGGCCGTCCACACCCGGCCCGACCACTTGGGCGCCACCGACTGCGCGCCGCCCGAGGCGCGGCCGCTGCGCACCTGGCCCTGGCGGCCGCGGCGGAACGGGAACACGAACCCGTGCTCGGGGAAGGTCAGCGGCCCGGCCACCAGGCGCCCGGCCTCGAGGCTGGAAATCGCCCCGCTCACGTCCGACAGGTCGAGCCGCAGATAGCGCCCGGTCGCCGCGGCGGCGGCGATGTAGCCCAAGAGGCCCCAGCGGGTGTCGATGCCGGCGAGCCCGGTGCCGGTGTCGAGCGCATCGCCCGCCGCGCCGGTGGCGTCCGCCGTCGAAAGCCGGATCCGCCGCGTCGCCGCCGCGGTCAGATTGGTCGCCACCAGCGCCACCGCCTGCACGCTGACCTGCGCGCCGAGGTCGGCGATCAGGGTCGCCGCCACCGTGCCGGTGACGGTGCGCCACTTGCGCCCGACCACCGGGTCGGCGAGGTTGACCGCCTCGGAATAGCTTTCCTCGGAGTCGGCGGTGATCACCGCGGTGGCGCCGTCATCGGGGTCCGGCCCGACGTGGTTCTGGTACAGCAGCGCCTCGGCAATCTGGCTCATCGCAGCAGCACCAGCTCGGTTTCGTTGGCCTCGGTGCGGGCGGTGATCTCGACCACCCGGAAGCACGCGCCGCCGACCAGGTTGAAGCGGCTGTGATAGACCGCGACGTCGTCCATCAGCTCGAGCTCGGGCGGCAGCCCGACGCACACCGCGCGGAACGCGCGCTGCAGCCGGCCAGGCCCGGCCGGCGCCACCACCGCGCGCCGCGCATCGCGCACGATCGCGGCGTGCTCGGCATGGTCCACCAGGGTCGGCACCGGCGGCGGGTCGCGCGCGAGCAGGTGGTCGTCGGCGGCGTCGGTATCGACCGCGGCGATGCGGTATTCGTTGCGCAGGAACTCGACCCGCTCGGGGTTGTTCGCCACCAGGCCGGCGAGGCCCGCGGTCTGCACCGTGTAGTTTCGCCGCCAGCCGGCGCGCACCCGCCGCGCCGGCGGGAACAGGTTGGCCGGCGGGTCGATCGGCTCGAGCGACACGATCTCGGCCGCCTCGGTCAGCCGGTGCGGCGCGTGCAGCACGCTGCCCGGCGGGGCGACCACGCCGCAGCGGAACACCCGCGCCCGGTCGGGCGCCAGCCAGCCCGCGAAGCCGGCCACGATCGCGGCCACCACGTCGCGGCCGAGCTGCTCGTCGGTGCCGAGCCACAGCCCGGCCGGCCCGCCGGCGGCGGCCGCGGCGAGCGCGAACGAGTGCGGGTCGACCAGGTCGGCGTCGATGCCGAGGAAATCGGTGAGCACGATGTCGAGCAGCTCGGCGGCCGAACCCGGCCAGGTCCGCGTCGTCGGCGACCCGGCCTCGACCACCCCGCCCTCGAAATCGAACGTGACGGTGCCGAGCGGCGCGGTGTTCAACGTCACCGTGCCGCCATCGGTGTCGACCGCGTAATAGACCGCGGCGAACGGCTGGCCGTCGTCGTAGACGGCGACGTTGCGGATGCACCCCGCCTTGCCCGGCGGCCCGGCGTTGAGCAGGTAGGTCAGGGTCACCGGCGAGCCGGCGGCGTTCTGCACCAGCGGCGCGGCGACGTTGCGCACCGGGCCGAGCGCCGCCGGCTTGGGCCGTCCGGCCAGGTCCTCGCCGCCCTCGAGCCCGCCGGCGCCGGTGAAGCGCTTGGTCTGCACCGCGACGTCGAGCAGCGCCGAGGCATCGCGCGGCACCGCGACGAACCGGTTCTCGTCGATCGACCAGCGCTCGAGCACGCCCTCGGCGACCCGGGCAAACGCCGCGTGCGCCCGCCCGGCGAGGCCGACCCGCACCGCCCAGCGCCGGCCGTCCGGCGCATGGTCGCGGGTCAGCTGGTCGAACTCGCCGGCGGCGTTGATCGCCACCAGGTCGGACACCTCGACCGCCGCCACGCCGCCGACGTCGTCGCCGGTGAGCAGCGAGCGGGTGAGCGCCAGGCCGATGCCGCCGTCGCCGAACACCGGGTCGGCCGGGATCCGCGCCGGCGAGTCGTCGTCGGCGGTGCAGAACGCGCGGTCGGCGAGCAGCACCCGCGCGGTGCCGTCGCCGGCGTCGATCGCCGCCACCCGCGGCGGCGGCCGGCCGTTGGCCGACAGGAAGGTCAGCGCGCGCGGCGACAGATAGCGGTTGACCGCATAGAGCCGGCGCAGCCAGCCGAACATCGCGCCGGTGTCGTCGAACAGCCGGCCGAGCACCACCCGGGTCGGCGCCGGCGCCGCGAGCCGGGTGATCCGCTCCGACCCGGGCAGCCCGTCGCGGCTGGCCGCCAGGCTGCCGACCGTCCAGGCGAACGCGGCGCGGAACGCCTCGCCGGCGGTGGCGGCGTTGAGCCCGATGTTGAAGTCGGTGCCGCCCTTGGCGACCGCCGGCAGCAGCTGCGACCCGTCATAGGTCAGGTCGACCTTGTTGGCCGCGCTGGCATCGTCGAACGAGAACAGCCCGGTGAACCCGGCCGGCAGGAACGCCAGCGCCGCCTCGAGCATCGCCGAGCCCTCGGCGCCCGACCAGGCGGTGACGTCGTCGAGCGCCAGGGTGTCGGCCACCCGGGTGGCGCCGGCGGCGCCGGTGGCGATGGTGCTCGAGGCATGGCCGCCGGCCTCGACCTGCGCGCCCCACAGATAGACCGCCGGGGTCGGCGACCCCGCCGGCGCATAGTTGATATTGCCGTTGCCGTTCTCGGTCAGCGCGAAGTCGCAGAAATCGTTGACCGCGCCGGCCGGCGTGGTGCCGGTGACCGAGAGCCGCCACCAGCCGCCGGGCAGCGCCTCGGCCGCGGTGGTGACGTAGGGGTCGGGTGCGGCGACGACCAAGCCGTCGACCAGGTCGAACGTGGTGTAGGTGTTGCCGTCGGCCGAGGCCGCCACGTTGTCGGGCAGCCGGAACCCGAGGTAGCGGTGGCCCGCCATCTTGGCGAACACCGACAGGGTGTAGGTGGTGCCCTGCGCTTTCGTGATCGACTGGCGCAGCACGCCGCCGAACGTCGAGCCGCCGGCCACCACCAGGTCGGCCGCGCTGGCGCCGTCCGGCGCCGCGATCGCATCGGCCACCACCACCATGCCGCCGATCTTGGTCCACGCCGCGTTGTCGATCGCGGCCGAGTGCAGCAGCAGGTTCGTGCGCTGGCCTTCCATCAACAGGCCGCGCACCGACCCGGTCAGCGGGTCGTAGTCCACCCGCGCGGTGCCCGAGCTCGCGGTCTGCAGGGTGAGTGCCGCCGGCGAGCCGGCCGGCGCCCAATAGGTGGCGGCCGAGGCGCGCGCGAAGGTCCACCCCGACGGCACGCCGGCGAGGAACGACCACGAGTCGTCGAGCGCATCGGCCAGCCGTTTCGGCCACATCTCGAGGGTGTAGAGCGGCCCGCGCGCCACGGCGGCCGCGCCGAGGGTCACCGGCCGCCCGGCGACGAACCCCGCACCGGCGAACGCGCCCCCGACCTCGTGCGCGGTCATCCTGCGTCGCGCCTTTCGGCGCTATGCAGGATGCACCCTGCGAAGCCTCGGCGAAGCAGGGTCATTTGCCGTCACACCTCGTCGTAGCGCAGGCGGCCGACGGGGATGGTGTAGGTATCGCCGGACAGCACCTCGACGATGTCGTCGGGGATGCAGAACAGCGCCAGGTCGGGCGGCGAGCCGCCGACCAGCACGCCCCACGCCCGGATAAACCCCCAATCGGCCGAGGCGGTGAAGGTGAACGCGGCCGAATTCACATTCGGCTCGCCGGCCAGCGCGGTGGTGAGGTTTGACGCCGTGAGCAGCTTGCGGCCGTAGCCCGACCCGGTCACCTCGGTGCCCGGCGTCGACGCGGTCGGCGCCACGGTGTAGAGCCCGAGCTCGACCAGGGTCGGCATCGTCCACGCCGCCAGGCCGAGCACGTGGTTCTGCAGCCTGGCGCGCAGCCAGTTGGTTTTCGAGTAAGTTGCCATCAGCGCCGGCCCTTCGCGTCATCGCCCGCCAGCACATAGGATGGCGAATTCGGGAACACCCGCTCGACCGCGCCGCCCGGCTTGAGGTCGCCGAACGCCGCCGCGGCGAGCGCCTGGTGCCGCGGCCCCCACACCGTGAGGTTCGCGTGCCAGGCCGGATTGCGCTTCGCCGCGCGGGTCACCGCGACGTAGTCGTCGAGCCGGCGCGCCTTGGGATCGCGCCCGGCGCCGCGGTCGGCCGCCTGGTCGGCCGCCAGCCGCGTGCGGTCGAGCGCGAGCTGCGCCGGCTTGTCCTGCACCGCGCCGATCGGCACCAGCACGAAGCCGTCGCCCCCATCGCCTCCGGCGATGCGGAGAACAGGGTCGCCGCCGGCGAGGCGCAGCGCGCCCTTGGCGGTGAGCAGCCACGGCGCGGCCTGCGCGACAAAGAGGTCGAACGCCTCGGCCGTCGCGGCGCGCAGGTAGTAGGTTTCGCGCGCCGTCACGCCGCCACCTTGGGCGCGGCCGGCTTGTTGAGCACGCGGCGCAGCTCGCGGCGCATCCCGATCAGCTCGGCGATGGCGGCGCCCAAGAGGCGCGCGACCTCGGCCTGGTCGCCGCCGGCGGCGCGCATCGCGGCGGCCGCGCGGGCGCCGCCCTGGCCGAGCTCGGCCAGCACGCTGGCCGTGGTGTCGGTGCCGACCACGTGGCTGCCCGCCGGCACGCGCAAGAGCTCCGGGCCGTTCTCGCCGACCAGGGTCAGGCCCGCCGCGGCGCCGCCGTCGGCGTGCGGCAGCGCCACGATGGCGCCATAGACCGCCGACAGGTCGGCGTGAAGCACGTTGCGGGTGCTCGACACCTCGGACGATATGACCGAGTAGACCTGCGCCAGGTCACTGTGCAGAACCCCGGCGGTGAAGTTGATCGCGTCGAGGGTGGCTTTCTGGCCCTGGATCGCCGCCAGGGTGCCGAAAATGCCGGTGGTGCCGGATCCGGTCGAGGCGGCGATCAGCTCGAGGTGCGTGATCTGCGCGTTGCCGTCGGTGTCGAGCACCTCGAAGATGCGCGCCAGGTCGCCGCCGGCGAACAGGGTCGGGTCGCCGAGCAGCCGCTCGAGCGCCAGCTGGTGGTCGCGGTTGTCGGCGAAATACTGCTCGAACTCGCCGAGGTCGATGCCGCCCGACCCGTTCTGGTCGATCGCGTCAATCACCCCCTGGAACGTCGCCTCGAGCGCGGCGGTCTGCGCCGCCAGGTCGTCGCCGACCTGGTCGGCGGCGGCGTCCACCGCGTTGACGATCAGGGTGGCGGGGTCGACCTGGTTCGGCAGATTGGCGAGCGCGCCCAGCGTGTTGTAGATCAGGTCGGGGCGGGTGCCGGCGTAGACGTCGCGGATGGCGCCGATCAGGTTGCCGGCGTAACCGGTAATGCCGGACAGCGCGTCGCGGTCGCCGCCCTGCGCCAGCGCCAGCTGGCGGGCAAAGTCGCCCTGCGCGGTGTCGATGCGCTGCATCGGGGTCAGCGGCGAGCCCGACCCGGTGAGGGTGCCGGAAATGAATTCGCCGATCGACCGCCGCACGCCGCCGAGGAAGTCGCGCGCTTCCTGCGCCGCGCGCTCGATCGCCTCGAGCCGCGCCGCCTCGGCCGCCGCCGCCTGGCGGGCGAAGTCTTCGATGATGTTGAGCCGCTCGCGCGCCAGCACCCGCTCGAGCAGGGTGACGTCGGCCCCGAGGTCGGACAGCGCGGAAAGCTGTTCCTGCGCGTTGAGGTCGAATTCGAGCAGCGCCGCGTCGAGCTCGCGCCCGGTGGCGCGCAGCCACCGCACCATCAGCTCGCCGTTGGCGCGCGCGATCGCGCCCGAGTCGGCCACCGCGTCGTCGAGGTCGCCGAGCGCGCCGACCAGCCCGGCCACGATCTCGGCCGAGCCGGCGATCGCGTCGCCCGCCGCCAGGAACGAATCGATCAATTCCTCCAGGGTCTCGCGCGCCAGGCCCTGCACCGCGTTTTTCACCCGGGTGTCGATCACCCGCGCCACCAGGCTCGCGTCCGCGCCGAGCTCGACCGCTTCGCTGCGCAGGATGCCGATACCGGCGCCGATGTCGCGCAGCACGTTGACGACGCCGCCGGCGCGGTTGCCTTCGAGCTCGCGGATCAGCAGGTCGGAGAAATTGCCCTTGATGCGGTTGACCGCGTTCTCGAACGACGCGGTGAGGCCGCCGACCGCCAGGCCGAGGTCGTCCGCGCGGCGCTGCGCCGCCTTGAAGGCGTCTTCAAGGTCGTCGATCGCCTGCGAATAGTTGCCGACCAGCTTGGGGTCGAACAGGGTGTCGATTTCCTTGGCGAATTCCAGGTCGGCAGCGAGGCCCTCCAACGTCGTCGCGACGGTGTTCTGGATTGCGGTCGCCATCTGCGGCCCGGCCTCGATCGCGCCGAGCTCGAGGCCCTTGCGCAGTATCTCGACCATGACGGTCGCCGACGCCTCGGAAATGCTCGACAGCCCCTTGGCCTTGAGGATGCCGGCGATCTCGACCTGGAACCCCTGTTGCCGGTTGCCCGAGTTGCCTTCCTTGGGGTCGAGGAAGTTGGAAATCGTGAACGAGAGCTGGTCGGCGATGCCGGGGATCGACTTGTCGATCTCGAGGCCGAACTTTTCCAGGAAGTCGTCGAACACCCGGGTGAAGTTGCGCGCCTGCGCGATCGCCGGCGCATCGTTGTTGCCGAGGTTGTCGGTCGCGGCGAACGCCTGGAACGTCCGCCCGACCACCTGGTTGCCGGGCACGTCGGCGGCGCCCCACGGCGAGCCGGCGAGCGCGAACGAGTTGATCAGGTTGCCGCCGACGCTCGGCTTGCCGCCGAGCAGCGCCGAACCGCTGCCGCCGAGGATGCCGCCGATCAGACCGCCGATCACCGTGCCGACGCCGGGGAAAATCATTGTGCCGATTGCCGCCCCGCCCAGCGCACCGATACCGGACCCGATTTGACCGCCCTGACCGCCCAGCATCCCGTTCGCGATGCCGCCGCCCATGAAGCCGAGTCCGATGCCGGCGCCCCATGCGCCCAGCCCCGCCCCCAGGATCGTCGTGGCGCCGGTCGAGCCGGCGGCCAGGCTGCCGCCCGCCGCGTCCGCCGCGGCGGTCGCGGTGAAGTAGTCGCCCGCCGGCGACAGCGCCGCGAGCGAGCCGATTTCGCTCGACGCGGTGCCGATCGTGCCGACGGTGCCGCTGCTGCCGAACAGGTCGAACAACTGCTGGCCGTTTCGGAACAATCCGCCGATGTCGAGCCCGCCACCGCTACCGCCGCCGCCCCCGGAGAACGCGCCTTTGATCGCGCGCGAGGCATAGTCGGTCAGCGGCTCGGTGATCAGCTTGCGCACAAGGATGCGCTGAATATCGGTGAGCAATCCGTCGATCACCGCCCGCAGGTTGGCGCCGGCGACAATCGCGTCCTCGAACGCCGAGGTGAACGCCAGGCCGAGGTCGCGCGCCGCATCGCCGGCGCGATCGGTCTGCTCGACCAGCTTGCCGACACCGTCCTCGGCCTTGAGGTAGGCGGCCGCCGCATCCTTGACGCCGAGCGCCCACGCCTCATGGTCGATCTTGTTGAGCCGCAGCAGGGTGTTGAGGTCGGTCAGCGCGTTCTGATAGCGCTGGATCGGCGGCAGCGAGCGGTCGAGCAGGTCCTGCGCCATGCGGTCCTGCGCCTGGCGGAAGCCGTCGACCGCTTCCATCGACTTGCCGAGCGCCTTGTCGTATTCGGCGAACTCGAGCGCCAGCTCCTTGACCGCGGTCGGCAGGTCGTCGAACGTCTCGATCGACTGGTCGACCACCTGCACCAGCGGCAGGGTTTTCGCCGCGGTGTTCTGCGCCGTCGATCCATAGTCCTCGAGGCTGGCCGAGGCGCGCAGCACGGCCTCGCGTTCCTGATCGAGCTTCGCGCGGGTCGTCTCGAATTGCTTTTCCAGCGCCGCGCGTTCGGCCATCAGCTTGTCGAGCGCGCCGCCGGCCCCCATGACGCCGCCGAGGCCGAACGGCAGCCGCGATTCGTTTTGGCGCTGCGCCGCGATCTTGCGGTCGACCTCGGCGATTTTCTTGGCGTAGAAGTCGGCCGCGTTGGCAGCGCGGTCGGCCAGGCCCTCAAGCTTCTGCTCAGGCGTTTTTTCAATGAGGTTGAAGTAGCGCGCGGTTGCCTCGGTGAGCTTCACCATCAGAGGCACCGCATCGATCAGGCGCTCGCCGAGCGCCTTGATCGAGTCCGCATGATCGAGAACGGCCTTGTTGAGCCTGGAGGTGAGCACCCGCCCGAGGTCCTCCAGCGTTTCCTTGGCCGCCGCGCCCTTGTCGATCGCGTCGGCCTCGAGCACCACGCCGAGCTTGTGCGCCTGGTCGGCGAAGTCCTTGAGCGCGCCGGCGCCGCCCGAGAACAGTTGCGTGAGCTCGCGCCCCGACTGGCCGAACGCGGCGGTGAGCACCGCGGCCGCCTTCTGTTCGCCGCCGGCGCGCTTGGCCTGGTCGGCGACCTGGCCGAGCAGCACGTTGAGCGGCTTGAGCCGGCCCGAGTTGTCGGCGATCGCGATGCCGGCGCGCTTGAGCTCGTCGGCCATCGCCTTGTTGCCCGACGCCGCCTGGCCGACCCGGGTCGAGAACGTGGCGACCGCGCGGTCGAGGGTCGCCACGTCGGTGCCGCTGCGCTGCGCGGCGAAGCGCAATTCCTGCAGCCGGGTGGTGGTGAGCCCGGTCTGCGCCGCGGCGTTCTTCAGCTTGTCCGCCGTGTCGAGCGCGTTCTGCCCGACCCGCAGCAGCGCGCCGCCGGCGGCCTCGAGTCCCTTGAACGCGATGAACCCGCCGATGAACCCCTTGACCACCCGCGCGCCGGAATCGAACGACTTCTCGATCCCGGCGAGCGCGCGGTTCATCTTCGCCGCCGACGAGCCCACGGCGTCGGCGGCCGTGTTCATGTCCTTGTTGAACTGCGCGACCCGGGCGGCGAGGTCGACGAAGACGGAGGCGACCGGCTCGGCCATCAGTCGGTGCCCTCTTGATCAGGTTCGGGTTGCGGTTGCCGGGCGAGCCGGCGGAAGAACGCGCGCAGATAGTCGGTGGCCGAGCGCCTGTCCGCGTCCTGCGCCGCCGGGTCGAGCGCCCGCCGGCGCGCGAGCTGGTCGCGGTCGTGCTTGACGTTGGGCATGAAGTCGATCGGCTTGAACGCCGATTGGCCGCGGCCGCGGTTGACGTTGTAGACCGCGGCCGTGGTGAGCGCGGCGCGCAGGTCGGCCCGTTCCTCGCCCCACGGTTCGACGGCGAAGAACGCGCGCCACTCGTCGAATTCCACCGCGGTCATGCGGCGTTCCAGCTCGGCAACCGACCAGCCCAGCGCCAAGGCTAGGCGGAAGCGGAATCGCCGGTCGTGCCGGCCCCGGAGTTTCCCACCGCTGGCGCCTCGTCCCCATCCGCAGGCTTTTCGGCCGGTGCGGTTTCGAGCTTGTTGACCTCCATCGCCTTGGCGACGATGTGGTCGAGGAACCGGTAATCGAGCGCGCCCACGGCGTCGAAGTCGTCGTCGGCGAACATCCGCCGGCCCTCGGCGTCGCAGGTGCACAGCAGCGCCAGCGCCTGGCGGCCCGAGCCGACCGCCGACAGCCGCGGCGTTTGCGCCACGACGTCGGCCTCGCCGGGCGCTTCAAGCCCGCGGTTGAGGATGTGGTAATAGAGGTCGCGCTCGCGCAGGCTCATCGCCTTGACGTAGACGTGGCCGACCCCGGGGATCTCGCAGCGTTCGACCGGTGGCTTGAGCGCGAGCAGCGCCTCGCGGCTCACGGCAGTGCCGTTGAACTCCATTGTCTCGTTCCTCCGTTGCAGGGTGAAGGGGCGGACCTCAGGTCCGCCCCTACGGTTGATCCGCCGCGGCAGCAGCGGGGGGGGGTTACGACCGGCCGACCACGCCGGTCACCTCGAGGGTGACCTGCAGCTCGCGCGCCTGGTCGACGCCGGTCGAGAAGGTCGCGCCGGTGACGAACGCCATGAAATCGAACTGCTCGGCGTCGGGGAAGATGATGCGGAAGCCGCGCCGGGTGCGGTTGATGCGGTCGGTGAGCAGGCCGTTCTGCTGCGCATCGCCCGACAGCCGGTTCATCGTCATGGTGATCTGGCCCTCGTCGAGCAGGCCGGCCAGCTTCTCGCGCCCCGTCGAGGTGAGGTGCGTCACGTCGATGATGGTCGGGCTGCCGCCCGGCCCCTGGATCGACTTCACCTCGCCGATCGCGGTGAACGACGACGGGCTCGCGCCCGTCGTTTCGCGATAAACGATCGTGCCGTTGCCGGTGACAGCATCGGACATGGTTCACACTCCCTTGTGATGCCGGACACGCCGGCGGTTGCCCCTGTCTGCGCGAAGGCGCGGGGGAATCAGGCGTCGAGGTAAGTGATCGTGAAATCAACGACCACGCCCTCGAGGTCGGTGTCGTCGTCGTACAGGTCGACCTCGTTCTGCGAGGTGACGCCGCGCACCGCGACCCCGGACAGGGTGCCGCGGAAGCCGTCGAGCGAGGTGCGCACGGCATCGGCGATCGCCTTGGCCGCCAGGTGCGTCGCCGCCCACGCCGAGAACTGCACCCGCCCGGCGTTGAGCCCGGTCGGGCCGTCGAGCGCGTGGTCGCGGAACGAGTCGATCACCTGATAGACCAGGTAGGGCCGCGCCGCGCCGAGCGGCGCCTTGTTGCGATAGATGCGCGTCGACACCAGCGCCACGGTCGGCGCATCGGCCGCCAGCCGCGCCACCAGCGCCTCGCCGATCGTCGCCATGCCGCGCCCCTCAGCCGAACCTGAACGCGCGGCGGCGCTGCGCCCGGGGCATCGACCGGCCGAGCTTTTTCGCCTCGCGCTCGACCGTCTTGCCCATTTCCTGGCCGATGGCGGCGATCACCTGCGCGTGCACCCGGTCAATGGCGGGCCGCACCCACGGCCGCGCCGGCTGCGTCGCGGTGCCGAACTCGGCGAACATGCCGTAGAAGGCAGAGCGCGCCGGCCCGACCGACACCGCCAGCACCGAGCGATCCCCTTTCGCCCGCTTCTTGGCGATGATGATGTTGCGCCTCAGGTAGCCGGGGCCGCGGGTCTTGCCGCGCTTGACCTCCTTGAACCCGGGCACGTTGCGCCGCGGCGCGGTGCGCGCGAGCTCGGCCTTGAGCAGCTTTCCCGCGCCGCGCAAGGCGTCGAGCTGCGCCTTGTCCGACATGGCCTTGGGCAGCGCGCGCAGCAGTTTCTGCAGCTCGTCGAAGCCGACCAGCTCGAACGAAACCGGCACCATCACGCGGCCCCCGGTTGCGTCACGCCGAACGGGGCGGGCGCCGCCTCGGCGGCGGCCAGCTCGTCGAGCCACAGGTCGGCATAGGCGACGTGGCGCCAGCGCTCGCCGAGCCACGGGCCGCCGCGGGTGAAGTGGATGCCGGACGGGGTGACGCCGGCCGCCGGGTCGAGCGGGGCGGAATAGCCCTCGAGCCAGTGCCAGTCGGCCGGCAGGTCGCCGATTTCCTCGTCGGCAAGCCAGCCGAACCGGTGCAGCCAGGCGCCGGGCTTCTCGTTGACGTCGGCCAGGGTCAGCCGCCGGTTGCCGGGGTGCTCGAGGTTCCACAGCACCAGCGCCGACCACCACTTGCGCGGATAAGGCTGCTGCGCCTGGCCGTCCATCTTGTCGGCCTCGGCCGGCGCGAAGTCGTGCTTGACCACCTGGACGGCGTAGCGGTCGTCGGCGTGGCGGAACAGTTCCTCGACCGGCTGGGTGAACAGGAAGTCGCAATCGCAGAACAGCACGAACCGGCGCCGGGTGTGGGCGGCGATGAACGGCACCAGGAAGCGGGTGAAGGCGAAGTCGGTCGACACCCACGCCCCCGACACATGGTCCCAGCGCCGCCCGTCCTCGAGCACCGACACCGCCCGCCGGTACAGCCCGCCGAGCCGCAGCATCGGTTCGATCAGCGGCTCGACCGCCACCCCGGCCTGGCTGCGCGACACGATCGAGTGCTTGCACACCCGATACGCCGCGACCTCGCGAGAGTCCCAGCCGATGCAGACCTGGACCATCCGCCTACGCCCTCCGGGCTTCGGCGGACACGTCCTGCGAAGCCCGCGCAGCGGGCGAAGCAGGAACCATGATGTAGTCGCCAGACAGCACATCTGCCGTGCGGTAGCCGCGCGCCTCGAGCCAGGCGACAGAGTCGCGCTCGCCGAGCCCGTGCTGCTGGCCCTTGCCCGGTTTCTGCTCGACCACGATCACCGGCTTGCACCGCGCGACCGTCTGCTCGGCGCCCTTGAGCACGTTGAGCTCGTAGCCCTCGCAGTCGATCTTGAGCAGGTCGAGCTCGGCCAGGCCGTAGAGGTCGAGCGGCCGAATTTCCACCTGGTCGCCGTCGATCGGCCACGAGTCGCCCGAGCTGCCCGGCGTGGTGTGGATTGCGCACCACCCCGGCGACGCGCCGAGCGCGAACGGGTGCAGGTAGACGACGCAGCGGCCGTCGCCGCCATGCGACACCATCGCCTCGCCCATCGCGTCCCATTGGCCCGGCCGCACGTTGCGCATGAAAGCGGCGCGATGCACCGCCACCGGTTCGAACGCGCAGACCAGGCCGCGGAACATGGCCGCGAGCTGCATCGACCACAGCCCGCAATGCGCGCCGACGTCGACCGCGAACGCCGGCCGCGCGACATGGCGCATCGCGGCGAGCAGCTTGTGGCGCTGATAGGTCGGGCGGCCGTCGACGATTTCCTCGGGGTGCTTGCGCATCCGGGTGTCGATCCACCCGAGCAAATGCCGCTCGTGCGCCGGCAGCCACAGGCCGCGGAATTCGATCAGGCCCTCGGCCGCGGTGCGGCCGTCGTCGGCCGCCTCGGCAGGTGGTGCGTTTAACCCGGTCATGTCGGTCTGCTGCAAGGCTTCCTCCGTCAGGTGTGCGACCCGCGCGGGGTCAAGATCGGCCCAGGCGCGCCGGCAGTGCGCGCACGGGGTCCGGATGCCGCACGCCTCGCGCGCGGCGATGTTGATGTGCCCGGCATAGCCGAACGTCGCCGGCGGCGCGAAGCCGCCGAACAGCACGACCGCCCGGGTGCTGGTCGCGGCGGCGGCGTGGTGCAGCCCGCCCTCCGGGGTGACGAACAGCCGCGCCCGCGCGACGGCCGCCACCGCGTGGCGGAAGTCGGGCGCCTCGATCGACCGCTCGGCGACCGGCGCCTGGCCGGGGGTGCGCAGCTCGACCACCGGAACCCCGGCGCGCGCGAGCCGGCGCGCCAGCTCGGCCCAGCGGTCGCGGCCCCAATCCATGTTCACCGTCTTGTTCATCCGCCCCGGGGTGCAATGGATCAGCACGGTTGCAGACGGAAGCGCCTGCAATGCCCAGGCCGATTCTGCCGCCGACAGAAACCACTCGCCCGGCTCGGGCCGCCACGGGTTGAAGGCGAACCGCTCGCGCGACTTGCCGGCGATCCACGGCCGCCGGCCGCCGTGGTTCTGCAGGGTCTGCGCGCCGGCCAGGTCGCGGCCGCGGCGCAGGATCCGCGGATTGCCGGCCCACGCGATGTCGTTCCAGCGCGGCGCGCCATCCTTGCCGAGCACCGCCACGGTGCGCGGGTCGCGCGCCTGCATCGACCGCACGATCGCGGTCACCATGATGTCGTCGCCGATGCCCATCAGCGGAAGCGGCGCAGGCCCTTGCGCATCCGGCGCGGCGGCGGCAGCGACCGCCCGCTCGCTAAATAGCTAGACCATCCCCCGATCAGGCCCGACAGCACGGTGCGGGTGCCGTCGCCCTCGTGCACGACCTGGAATTTCCGCACCCCGAGCCGAACCTCGGCGCCCTGCAGGATCAACCGCTCGATCATCGCCTCGACCGGGTCGCCGCTCATTGCGCCACCCGCTGATAGATCCACGTCCATTCGCGCCGCGGGTGTTCGCACTCGCGCAGCGGCGTGAACCCCAGGTCGCGCATCAGGATCGGCACGTCGACCGGCGCCGCCAGGTCGCGCTTGTGCGCCGCGCCGGCGCCGACCCGGTCGATCACCGGCCCGGGCAGCCGGATCACCAGCCAGTCGCGGGCGCAGGCCGCGGCGCGCGTCAGGAACGCGGCGGGGTCGTCGAGCTTGTGCGCGATCGACAGCGCCAGCACGATGTCGTAGCCGCCGACACTGCCGAACTCGATCGACCGCACGGAATCATTGCCCCATTCCTGCGGCCGGTTGAGGTCGGCGCAGACGAACGCCAGCTTGCCGGTGACCGCGAGCCGCTTGTTCGCCCAGCGCACCGCCTCGGCCCGCACGTCGAGGCCAAGCACCCATTGGGCGCCGGCATCGTGCAGCACCTTGGAAATCAGCCCCTCGGCGCAACCGAGGTCGAGCACGTCGGCCCCTTGGGCGGCGCGCTCGAGCACCGGCTCGAGGCCGGACAACTGCTCGTTGACCGTGCGGTCGCCGTCGCGGTCCTTGGTGATGAACCAGCCCTTGACCCGATCAGCCATGCGCCACCCCGCCGGTGAGCTCGCGCCAGCACTGGCCCGACCGCAGCTCGGCCAGGGTCCACTGGTTTGCGGCGAGCGTATAAGCCCACGCCTCGCGCTCGGGCAGCGACGGCGGCACCGCGTTGTCGATGTCGTGCAAGCCGCCGCCGACGGCCGACCAGGCGAGCGGGAACGCCGCGCACATCGGATCGCACACGACAGGAACCGCGGCGAGCAGCGCGGCGAACGCCACCGCCGAGCCGTAGGTCACCACCGCATGGCAGTCGGCGAGGTCCTCGGCGAGCGGCACCGGGCTGCCCTTGCGCCGCACCTTGACCGGCCGGTCGGTGACCCGGTCGAGCTGCACCAGCACGCCGTTGAGCCAGTCGCCGGCCAGGAAACCCATCGCGTTGGCGAACGTCTCGCCCGGCGGCACCACCAGGATGTGGCACCCGGTGCGCGCCAGGCGGCCGGCGCGCTCGGGCCGGATCTCGAGGCCGAGGCCGCGGAACCGCTTCTCGCCGCGGGCGAGCACCGTTGCATCGCCGGACACGATTCCGGGGTGCTGGTAGCGGTTGCGGGTCACCCGATAGAAGCCGTCATAGCGGTTCGAGGCGTGGTCGGACGACCGGAAATAGCCGTTGTCGAGGTAGACCCACGGCCGGCCCTTGCCTTGCGCGTCGCGCAGGGTCGGCAGCAGGCCGCGCAGGAACCCATACATGACGACCGTCGAGTCGCCGGGGTCGAGCGGCGCGGCCTTGCGCTTCGCCGCCGCCAGGCCGAGCTCGGCCAGGCCGGTCAGCATCGCCGCCGACACCGTCTCGCTGTGCGCGTGGCCTGTCGTGTAGACGCCGATCACGACGCCGCCCTCACGCCCGCCTGCAGCGCGACCCGGGCGGCGATCGCCGGCGCCAGGTGCTTGAACGGCGCGCCGGCCTCGACCTCGGCCGGCGTCCACATCCCCCACGCGATGTCGTCGAGCGCCGGGTTGCGCGCGGGGCGCGGCGGGTCGAGCACGTCGGCGAGCTCCCGGCTTGCGGCCCGCTGGCCGATCCACGCCGGCGCCAGCGCGATCACCGGCACCCCGGCGAGCAGCGCGGCGACCCCGACCGAGCTCGACCACACCACGGCGCAGAACGCGCCGGCCAGGTCGGCCGCGAGCGGGGTCGGCGGCACCGCCGTGCCGGGGTGGCGCCGGATCCGCACCTCGCGCCCGTGCGCGATGGCCCGGACCTGGCGCGCCACCTGGTCGGCCCAGTCCTCGGGCATGATGCGGCCGCGGCGGCCGAACGACCGGTTCGGCGCGATCAGGATGTGGCCGCCCGGCGCGCCCGCGCCATTCGTGTCAGACCGGTTGCGCTGCCACGGCGCCGGATCAAGGCCGAACACGTCGCGGGAGCGCTCGCCCGGCTGCGCGTCTTCCGGCACCACCACCCCGGCCGGGTCGTTGTGCGAATCGAGTCCGATCGCGTAATGCCGGGCGACGCCGCGCTCGGTGCCGACATAGCCGTTCTCGGCCACCAGCACGACGCCGCCGTCGCGCTCCCACTGGTCGCACAGCACCTCGGCGGTGCCGTAGCGGTTCCAGCTCACCAGGATGTCGCCCGGCGCCGGCCGGAACCCGGCGGTGTGCGCGACCTGGTAGCCGGCCGCGGCGAGGCCGCGCTCGAACGCGCGGAACCGCTCGGGTGGCAAGTGTCGGATCAGCAGAACGGCCCTAGACAATGTGATCCTCCAACCGCCCGGCCGGAAACGCGGTCAGCGCCGAACCGGGTGTGACGTTGATCACCTCGACCCCGCGTGCGGCACACGCGGCGGCGAGGAACGGGAACGACGGCAGCATCACGGCGTCGTAGGCGCCGGGGTTGGCCGGAGTCTCGTGGTTGCGGTGCCAGTTGGCGCGGCCGTCCGGCGCCGGCCGCATGTCGTAGCCGGCCAGCAGGATCCGCCGCGCGCCGGCGTGAACGGCCAGGTGGATCGCCTGATAGCCGCTATTTCGGCCGTGAAACACGCCCCACGGCCGGTCGAACAGCCCGGTGTGCCCGGCCTTCTCGTCCCAGCCCATGTTCGCGAGGCAGCGGATCCGCGGGTCGCGGTCGCGGAGCTGCAGGTTGTCGAGGGTGACGACCAGGCCCGGGAACGCATCGAACGGCCGCTTGAGGTGCGGCCGGTTCTGCACCCCGTGCCACCAGCGCAGGTCGCAGAAATAGAGCGCGTCGGCCCACGGCGCGAGCAGGAAGGCGTCGTTGATCGCGAGCACGCGGACCCGGCTGGCGCCCCCTCCCCCTGCCCCCTCCCACGAGGGGAGGGGGTTCAAAGGCCCCTTGTCGAGCCGCGGCGCCAGGTCGGCGAGCGACGGGCCGCCGCCGAGGATCAGCACGGTGTCGCCGGCCCACAGCGGCGGCACCGGCCAGAAGCCGCGGCCGAGATAAACCTGGTCGCTCATCGCCGAACCGACGCTGCGCGCGTCATGGCACCCGCTCGCGGCACATCAACGTGAGCTCGACGTTGCGCTCGTCCTTGTCCATCACCGCCAGGATGTCGAACCGGCGGGTGCCGAACGCGAGCCGCTGCGCCGCGGTGACGCCGGCGCGGTGGCGCAGGGTCACCTTGTGCGTCACCTCGGCGTTGTTGGCCGAGGCGGCGAGGTATTCGCGCCCGGTCAGCGGCTCGACCCCGGCCCACACGGTCGCCACGTCCGACCAGGTGTCGGGCTGGCCGCCGGCGGCGTCCATCGTGGTGGTGCGCGACTGCAAGGTCACGCGGTGGCGCAGGCGACCGGAGCGCATCAGCCGAACCGCAACCCCGGGAAGGCGTCGAAGATGCGCCCGAGGTGCGCCGGCAGCTCGATCGCGTTGCCCTGCACCGTCGGCTCGCCGTTTTCGTTCCAGTGCGCGACCAGCCAGGTCAGCGCGCGCTTGAGCGCCACTGGCACGTTGTGGCCCGGCACCTGGCCGGTCGAGCGCGCGTGCCCGAGCACCAGGCGCACCGTGATGGCGTCGAGCTGGCGCCGCGCGCTCGGCCACGACTGGCCGTAGGCCGGCGCGAGGCGGCCCCGCCCGCCGGCGCCGGCGAGCTGCCACAGCGCCGACGACCAGGTCGCCGCATCGCCGTTGCCGTCCACATAGGTCACCGAGGTGACGGAAATCACCGGCTCGAGCGGGATGCGCACCGCCTCGGGGCTGCGCAGCGGGAACTGGTCGAACGTCCAATCCCATGTTTGTTGCACCAGGCAGCGGCCGAGCCGGCCGTTCGGCCCGTCGAGATAGCCGACCGCCGTCTCGAGCAGCCCGATCAGCCGCTCGTCGGAGTCGGTGCCGTCAATGCGCAGGTCGCGCTTGAGGTCCGCCAGCTCGACCGGCAGCCCGTCCGGCGCGGTGATTTGAGTCCAGCCCATAACGACTAGCCCCGCGCGACCGCCCGGCGGCGGGTATTGCCGGCGTCGGCCGTCTCGACCTCGGGCGGCACCAGCTCGGCATAGCCTGCCGCGAGCAGGCGGCGCGCCTCGGCGTCGTCGAGGTCGAGCACGTCGCCGGGACTGCGCACCGCGCGCGGCCCGACCATCTGCTGCAGCATCTTGACGCGCATCGTGAGTCCCTCCGTTGAAACGAACGGGGCGGCACCGGGCAAGGGTGCCGCCCCGCGTCATCCGCCCCCGTGACCGCTTACGGGGACGGGTGCACCAGGTGCTTGACGGGATGCGTGCCGGCGTCGCGCAGGTCGCCGTCGGCGCGCGCCCACGCCAGGAACCCGACCTGCAGATAGTCGGCGTAGCGTTCGGTCAGGCGCAGCAGGGTGATGCCCTGCACGCGGCGGATCAGGTACTTGTTGAGCGCGCCGAAGATGATCGACTTGGCGCTCGCCTCCATCCCCGCCATGTGCTGGTTGATCACATAGGGGTAGCCGGCCAGGGTGTCCGGCTCGCGCGCGCCGAGGGTCGGGAACCAGAGGTACTGGTTCTGCGAGTCCTTGAGCTTCTTGACCACCTGCAGGGTCGAGTCCTTGAACATGAACCGCGCGTTGGGCCGATAGGCCGGGTCGACCGAGTGCACCAGGTCGATCAGCTCGTCGCCGGTCACCGTCGAGCTCGACGCCGCCGTCTTGCCCGCCGTCGAGGCGGTGACGATGCCGTTGGGCTGCGACGAGCCGGAGCCGACCGTGAAGTGGCGATTCTGGATCCGCGCGATGCGCTCGCCGAGCAGGGTGCCGACCAGGCCGTCGACGTTGACCGCCGAATCCTGCAGGAGCTGATAGGGCACCAGCACGATCTTCGAGGTGTAGACGTAGGCGTCGAGCGAGGTCTGGCCGAAGGTGATCGCCTGCTCGGTGTCCTGCGTGTTGATCGGCAGGATGGCGCCCTCGTTGGAGGTGTCATCGACCGACGGCCACGGCAGGCTCGCGCCGGTCGCGGTGTTGATCGTCTCGGCCGCCTCGATCATGCCGCCGAACGCCAGCATCGCCGTGTCGATCGCCGCGGCGAGCGAGGTGTCCTGCGGGATCAGGTAGCCGCCGCCCGACGTGGTGATGGTCTGCGCGCGCACCTCGGCCGGCAGCTCGTGATAGAGCCGCTGCATCAGCGCCCGCGATTCCTCGCCCATGCCGTTCATGCCGTGGCGCATGAACTCGTTGATCGCCCGGCTGCGCGCCTCGCGCTCGGCCGCCGCGACCTCGCGGGCGGCATCGCCGCCCTGGCCGGGCCGCTGGTCGGCCACCGTCTGCGGCCCGCGCGAGGCGGCGCCGGCGCGTTCCTCGGCCTCGAGCCGCTCAACCCGCTCGATGTCCGCCTTGAGCGTCTCGGCCGCCGCCATCGCCGTATCGAAGTTGGCGCGTTCCTCGGTGGTCAGCTCGCGCTTTTCGGTTTCCGCGGCGTCCAGGATGGCGCGCGCGTCGACCACGATCTTCGCCCGCTTCTCGCGGAGCGTCTTGCTTTCGGCTCGGTTCATATGAACCCCCTTTGCTATCCGCCGCAGCGGGTTAAAGCACGCCGGCCAGCCGCAGCCGGGCGCGCACGATGGTGAAGTCGGGCGGCGTTTGCGTCGCCGCGCGTGCCGCCCGGGCGGCGTCGCGATCGCGCAGCGCCAGGTCGGTGCCGTCGTAGGCGGGGAAGGTGACCGGGGAGACCTCCCACAGCTTGACCCGCTTGACGATGCGGAGGTCGGCCCCGTCGGGCAGGGTCAGCCATTCCTGGTCGAGCACGTTGAAGCCGAACGACATGCCGGTGACGTCGCCGCGGCCGACGAGCTGCGCCACGTCGGCGCCCAGCGCGGTGGACGGCAGGTCGATCTCGACCGCCAGCCCGACGTCGTCCTCGGCGAGCCGCAGCGACTTCGACCGCAGCCGCCCGAGCACCTGGTCGGTGCGGTGCTGCCACAGCCCGAACACGTCGTCGCCGGCGATCGACTCGGCGAACGCACCGGGCGCGATTTCCTCGAAAAAGCCGGTGTAGATCTCGGCCCGCTGGTTGAACACCGCGGCGTGCCCGGCCAGGGTGCCCGGCCCCTCGGCGCCCTCGCGCTTGGCGAGCGCGAGCGCCAGCCGCGGCGAAAACCGCCGCTCGTGCTGTTCCGTCATCGTCGGTGCTCCTGGTCAGGCCGCCCGATCGGCAGCCGGGTCCTCGGCGGGGTTGTCCTCGGCCGGCGCCGGCGGCGGTGCGGCCGGCGCCTCGAGCGGCGCCATGTTGAGCGGCCGGAACGCCTGGTCGCCGCCGGGCAGCGGGTCGCGGTTCTCGGCGGCGCGGCCCTCGTTCGGCGTCAACAGGCCGTTGTTGATCTGCTGCACCATCGCCGCGGTGCGCGACGCGAGGTCGCCCTTGAGCAGGTCGTCGAACAAATGCTCGGCGAACAGCGCCGGGTCGTCGATCAGGTGCAGCGCCACCCGCTGCGCGCAGCGCCGCGCCCACGGCCGCATGGTGTGGATCACGAAGTCGAGCGACTGCTGCTCGATGTTGGAGAACGTCGCCTTGTCGAGGTCGCCGAGCATGTGCGGCGGCACCCGGAAGATGCGCGCGATCTCGGCGATCTGGAACTTGCGCAGCTCGAGGAACTGCGCGTCCTTGAGCGGCATGTCGAAGCGCTCGGCCTTCATGCCTTCGGCCAGGATCGCGGTGCGGTGCGCGTTCTCGAGGCCGACAAACTTGGCGTCGAAGTCGGCGACCAGGTTCTTCTGCGCCTCGAGCGACGGCGCGCCCGGGTGGTGCAGGATCACGCCGGGGTGGCCGCCGGTGCCGAAGAACGCGGCGCCGTATTCCTCGGCGGCGACGGCGAGGCCGAGCGCCTGGCGCGCCTGGCCGATGCGCGACAGCCCGACCACGCCGTCGAAGGTCAGGTCGGCGATGTGCAGGAACTGCGAGTCGTCGAGCACCACCTCCGGGCCGTTCGGCACGCTGACCGCGTAGAGCTTGCGCCCGCCGACCAGGCCGGCGCGCACCCGGCGCCACGGCACGAACCACAGCCCGACCGGCTCGCCGCGGCCGTTGCGCTCGATCTCGGCGCCGGCGTTGCCCCACAGCGCGACCTGCGCGACCATCGCTTCCCAGAACTCGAGCGCGGTCTGCAGCGGATTCGGGCGGTCGTGCAGCAGGCGATAGAGGCCGAGCTCGGTTGCGCGTTCCTTGCCGCGGTCGCGCCGCCGATACAGCACGAACGGCAGCGACGCCAGGGTCTCGGCCAGGATCCGCACAGCGCACTGCACCGCGACGATATTCATGGCCGACGTTTCGCTGATTAGCGCGCCGGCGCGCGTCTTCGCGCCGCCGCCGAGCAGCTCGTATGCGCGCGGGTCGCCGATCGAGATGGACGGGTTTTCGAGGCTGCGCTTGTGCAGCACCGGCTCGACCCGCGCCGGCAGCGGCGCCGGCGACGTGCGACCCGTCAGTCGGGCAAGCCAGCTCATGCCACCAGGTCCTTGAGCCGCATGGTTTCGTAGATCGAGCGCACCGGGCCGGTGCCGGTGATGGCGCGCGACAGTGCGTTGATCGTCGCGGCGACGCCGTCGATCGGGCCGAAGCTGCGCCGCTTCGCCGGCATGAAGTTCTCGTTCTCGTCGAACCGCAGGGTGACGTTGTTGACCATCCACCGCAGCACCGGGTTGCCGCCGTGGCGCAGCCGGCCGGTCAGGATCAGCGCCTCGAATTCCTTCGACGCCTCGCCGAGCGACTTCACGCCTTGCCGGATCTCGACCAGGGTCAGGCCCTTGCCCGCCTCGCCGAGCTGCGTCGCGAGCTGCGTCGCGTTCCACGGGTCGTAATCGACCTCGCGCACCTTGAAGCGGTCGGCGTCGGCCAGCACGTCGGCCTGGATGTAGGCATAGTCGATGATGTTGCCCGGCGTGGCGACGACCAGGCCGTCGGCGACGTGGCGCTTGATGTCGAAGCGCCGCCGCTTCGACAGCTCGGCGATGTTATCCTCGGGCACGTAGAAGCGCGGCAGCAGATACCAGTCGGGGTCGCCCTCGAACGGCGGGAACACCAGCACCTTGGCCGTGATGTCGATGCGCTTCGACAAGTCGAGGCCGATCAGGCACGGCCGGCCGGCCAGCATGGCGGGGTCGAACGGCGCACCGCACTTGTCCCACATCGCGAGGTCGATCCACCGCTTGGCCTGGTTGACCCACTCGTTGCAGAACTTGCGGCGGAATTCGTTCTGGTTGGCCGGCACCTGCTGCGCGCGCTGGCACTGCGCGCGCAGGTAATCGCGCTTGACCGACACGTCGATGTTCGGGTTGGCCTTCTCCCACACCCGCTCGTCGCGCCAGTCGTCGCCCTCGTCGATCGCGGCGATGAAGGCGAACCATTCGTCATCCTCGACCACGCCCTCGAGCACCTCGACCGAATGGTTGTGGTGCTCCCAGGCGATGTGCTCGGGGTCGAACACGCCGGCGGTGGTGATCTCGAACTGCAGCGGCTGGCGGCGCGCGCCGTAGCTCGAGCCGAGCACGTCGATCACCTTGCGGTCCTTGTGCTCGTGCACCTCGTCGACGACCGCGCCGTGGATGTTGAGGCCGTCGAGGGTGCGGCTGTCGGACGCCAGCGGCGCGATCTTGGTGAAGCTGTCGGGCACGAAGATCGAGGCGGCGTGCACGTCCGACCGACGGATCAGGCTGGTGCGCACCACCATCGCGGCCATCAGGTTGAACACGATCTTGGCCTGGTCGCGCTTGGTCGCCGCGGTGTAGACCTGCGCGCCCGGCTCGTTGTCGTCATAGGCGAGCTTGAGGCCGACCCCGGCGGCCTTGGTCGACTTGCCGTTCTTGCGGGCGACTTCCTCCCACGCGAAGCGGAACCGGCGGGTGCCGTCGGCGCGCTTCCATCCGAAGATCGAGCCGACGCAGAACTGCTGCCACGGCGACAGCACCAGGCGCTCGCCCTTGGCCGCCCACTCGCCCTCGAGGTGCGGCAGGTGGTGGAAGAACATGATCGCGCGCTCGGCCGCGGCGATGTCGAGGAACAGCCCGCGCAGCGGGCCGAGGTCGAGGTCGCGCAGATGCCGCTCGCACGCCAGCCGCTCGAGGCGCCCGACCTGGCGGCCGTTGCTGCCCTCGACGACCGCCGAGGCGTAGGCGGTCACGGGATCCACGTCAGGCGACCCGGTTCTGGTTGAGGAACTGGTCGAAGTCGTCGAAGAAATCACCCTGCGCGGTGCCCTTGAGCCGGACCCGCGCCGCCGGCGACAGGCCGAACTCGCTGCCGATCGAGCGGATGGTGCGCAGCGACTCGTTGAGGATCGCGACCTCGGGCTTGGTCCGGTGCACCAGGCCCTGGCGGCCGGTCGTCGAGTAGGTCAGATCTTTCAGCGGGTCGAGGGTCGACCACGCGCGATGCGCGATCGCCACCGCCATGCAGTAGCCGACGAGCTGCTGCACGTCGAACACCGAGGCGAACCCGAACTTGGCGAGCTCGGGCACGATGCGATCCCACTCGCGCTTCGCGACCCGGTTCTTGGCGATCACCGACGGGCACTTGATCGACGCCGCGACCGGGCGCGGCTCATCGGCCAGGATCTCGCGCTTGCCCGGGTTGCCGTTGATGATTCGCAGTGCGGTCGGCGTCGGCTTGCGCCCGCGCATCGGTGGCTTTCCCTCTCAATTTCGCGGATATCCCGCGTGACCTTCGGCGACGGTCTCCCGGCGGGGGTTGGTGGGGATTCGACTCCCCCTCCCCCACCGCCGATGGTGCACCGCAGCGCAACTTTGTTGCGCCGCGGGGTCATTTTATTGCGCCGCCGCGCAACTTTATTGCGCGCCCGGCACGCGGACGGTCAGCGCGGCCGGCCGAACCCGCCGTCCTCGCGCGCCGTCTTCGCCGAGTGGTGCGCCTTGCACAGCCCTTGCAGGTTGGCCGGGTCGTCGGTCCCGGCCGGCTTGGGCACGATGTGGTCGACCTCGGTCGCCGGCGCGGTGCAGCCCGGCCACCGGCACACGATGTCGCGCGCTAGGATCGTCTCGCGCAGCGCCCGCCACCGCCGGCCGTAGCCGCGCCGGTGCGCCGAGCCGCGCGCCTGGTCGAAGCGCTGCGCCGCCGCCGCCGCATGATCGGCGCAGAACCGGTCATGGGTGAGCGCCGCGCAGCCCGGATGGCGGCACGGCTTGGCGGGCGCGAACGGCACGACAGACCCCCGAAACGGCGACGGCCCGCGGGATCGCCGCGGGCCGTCTCGGAACCTGATTGTGGTCGCCGGCATTGAGTCAACTTTTTTTCGTAAAGTCAACCCGCCGGAACGAATCACCCGCCGGCGCGGCCCACGGATCGGCGGGCGCCGCCGGCCCCGTCACGGTGTGCGCGGCGAGCTTGCCGTCCCACGCCTTGAGCACCATCGCGACCCGCGCCAGCCCGTGCCACCAGGCCGCGTACTGGTCTCGCGCAAAGCGCCGCAGGTGCCAGTCGGCGCCGCCGCCGAACGCCACCTCGCAGCCGATCGCGTTGCGGCTTTCGTCCCACAGCTTGACCAGCTTGCCGTTCGCCTTGGTCACCGGCCGGTAGCGCCCGCACTCGGCCTCGGCGCACCACCACGGCGCGCCGCCGCAGCGCGCGTGCTCGAGCACCAGCGCGCGCGCCCGCCGCCCGGCCTCGTCGGGCCACCCGTTACGCCCTTGGCCGAACGCCTGCCCGACCGCCCGCTCGGCGAGCAGCGCGTCGGGGTGCACGGCGTGGCCGAGGTTGCGCGAGGTGTCGATGATGGCGCCGAGCGCGCCGACCTCGGCCGCCCGCCGCGCGCTGTCGCCGACGCCGAGCCAGCCGCGCGGCAGGTCCCAGCCGGTGTCGGCGTTCTCGACCTGCTGCTTGTGGAACGCCCAGTAGAGGAACCGCTGCACGTCGATCGCCTCACGCCGCATCGCTTGCCCCGTTCGGTTGGACCCACACGCGCAGGGTGACCTCGCCCGCATTGGCGATCGGTATGGCTGCCTTCCGGGCGACGGTATCGGCGATGAATTGGCTCGGCGCATAGCCGTGCAGCACCGTGCCGGCGAGCTTGTACGGCGTGCAGCGGTCCCACCACGCGCGCACCCACGCCTCGCCGAGCGCCTTGCCGAGCACCTTGCGGCATTCGGCCCAGCTCTCGCCCAGCCAAGGTTCCAGCACCGCCGTCGATGGTGGCGCCCCTGACGGTTCAACCGCCGCGCCGGGCGCGCCTCGCGCGCGCGCGCCCGCGCGAAGGTTCCCTTTTGAAGGTTCTAAAGGTTGGGGTGAAATAGCTGCTTCACCCTTTTCAACACTGGATTTCACCCTTTTTGCACTGGATTTCACCCTTTCGTCGTCGGAAAGGGTGAAGCCGGCTTCACCCTTTTCCGCTGCCGTTTCCCGTGAAACGGTGAAGCCGGCTTCACCCTTTTTCCGCCGCCCCTTGCGCGCCAGCGCGGCCTCCCACTTGACCCGCCACGCCTCGCCCAGCGCCATCAGCCGCCCGACGTCGAGCCGGTACTCGCGCGTCCGCCCGGCCCCGCCGGTCGCCGCGCCGACGCACACCAGCACCCCGTCGGCCTCGAGCTTCCGCACGGTGAGCTGCGCGTTGCGTTCGCTGATCCGCGCCTTGAAGGCGACCAGCTCGATCGAGGGCCAGATGTCCGACCCGTCGTCCTTGCCGTGGTCGGCCATCGCCAGCAGCACGTTCAGCGGGGTGCCCTGGTAGGCCCCGCTCTCCCACACCGTCGAGCACAGTTTGATGCTCACCCTCGCCCCCGAAGTCTTGCGAATACTTGCCGGCGCATCGCGACGACTTTTCTTGTGCTAGCCCTTGTCGAACAGCCCCGCCGCCGGCGCCCACGCCGGGGCCGCCTCGCCGTAGTCGCCCGGCCGCTCGAGCGCCTTGCGGCACGGCGGGATCTGCACCAGCCGCGACAGGAAAGGATCGCCGCCCTGCCGCCACACGAACCAGGCATAGGCCGTCGCCGTGCTGCCCGCCGGGTCGAGCCGGCCCTTGAACATCGGCACCCGCTCGACGAACGGCGCGTAGACCGCCAGCGGGTGCGGTGCGAACAGCGCCCGGTGCCGCCTTTCGCTTTCCAAGAACGACCCGCGGCACAGCATCGCCACCCCGACCCGCGCCAGGCCGAGCCCGCGCAGCACGAACCGCTCGGCGAGCCGGAACGGCGGGTTGGTGATCACCCAATCGACCGGGTCGAACCCGCCCGACAGGAAGTCGGCGACGCGGTTGCCGCCGTAGTCGTAGCCGTCCGACGCGGCGACGGATGCGAAGAACTCGCCCAGCGGCCGCGCCATGTGCCCCTCGCCGCACGCCGGCTCGAGGCACGACTTGCCCGCCACCAGGTCGGGCCCGATGACATGCGCGACCAGCGCGCGGGTCGCCCACGGCGGCGTCGGGAAGTAGTCGGCCGAGTCCGGCGGCTCGACCCGCCGCGCCATCACCGCGGTCGAGGTGTTCTGCCTCACAGCAGCCGCCCTTGCCCGCGCGCCGCGCGCCCCGGCGCCACGGCCCCCGCCTCGCCGACCCCGGCGGTCTGCCAGTCGGGGAACGGCCGCTCGGCGTCGCGCGGCCACCACCGCGCGCGCCAGCCCTGGAAACCGGGGACGCGCTCGTCGATCGTCACCGCGACCGCGCCGCCGCGCCGCACGATGGCCCAGCCGCGGCCCGCGGGCCGCACCTGCACCACCGGCGCGAAGCCGCGCAGCCGCCCCCACGCCACGACATAGAGCCGGTCGCCGTACCGGCACGGCGGCCCCGCGGACCCTGGGCCCCCGCCGACCGTGAACGCGAACCCCTGCCCGCTGGCCGCCTCGCCCGCGAGGTCGCCCTCGCGCAGCCAGTCCTGCCACAGCCCTTGCGGCACGGTGACGACAAGGTCGGTCACGCCACCCCCACCACCCGCGCCGGCGCCTTCCACGACCACAGCTGGCGCTGGCCGAGCGCCGGCGCCGGCGGGTCGACCGGCCGGACGTACGCGAACTCCCACGCGAACCGGCCGTCGAGCCAGTCGCCCGCGGCGCGCTCGGCGGCGCTGACCTGGTCGGCGATCGCGGTTGCGTCATGCACGGCGACCAGCCGCGCGGTGGCCAGAACCACCCCGCGCGGGAACCGCGCCGAGCTGCCCGGGCCCGTGAGCCCTTCGGCGCGCCCGCACGCCGCCAGCGCCGCGGCGATCGGCGGCGCCTGGTGCAGCATGGCGCGCAGCAGCACCGGGTCGGTGCCGGCATGGATGGCGACCAGCTTGCCGAGCGCCCACGCCGGCGGCCGCCAGGTGCGCACGTCGTAGCGCACCGCGCCGAGCGCGATCAGCGACGCCACCGGCTGCCGCACGGTCAGCGCCAGCATCACGCCGAAGCGCCCGCGTCGTCGCCGGCGGCGGCCATCTTGCCGCGGCCGCGCCGCCGCCCCTTCACCAGCTTGACGGCCGCGGCGAGGGTTTCGAGCGGCACCTCGGGGCCGCCGTTGAGGCTGACCGTCGTCTCGACCCGTTCGTCCCCCGGCACGTCGCGCGCCACCGCGGCCTGGCCGAGCGGCGTGTCGGCCAGCATCCCGAGCGCGGCGAGATAGGTGTCGCGCAGCGCCTCGCGCTCCTGCCGTTCCTCGGCCTTCATGCGGCGCAGCCGGATCACCTCGCGCATCGTCTTCGGGTCGAACCCGGCCGACTTGGCCTCGGCGTAGACGTCCTTGATGTCGGCGCCGAGGCCGCGCTTCTCGTCCTCCAGCCGCTCGATCCGCGCCACATAGCTGCGCAGCCGATCCTGCGCCGTCGGGTCAAACTGCATCCTTTCCCCCATGGTTCGGAAACTGCCGCCACTCGACGCCGTCGAGCCGAGCGCCGGCGGCGGCCTTGCCGACGCGATAGACATCGGGCTGGTCGTCGATGTGGCCGTCGTCGCGCGCCAGGTTCTCGCGCCAGAAACGGCACGCCTCGCCGAACCATCGCGCGACCTCGACCGTGCCGGTCATGCGCTCGACGTTCTCGCCGGGTGTCCACTCGCCCCATTGCTTGAAGAAGAACGGCACCCCGGCGTCGGCGCACTGGTCGCGCAAGCCGCGCGCCCATGCCGGGTGCATCGGCCGCGCGCCCGGGCCGCTCTCGCCGCCGGCGATCACCCAGTCGAGCGGCGGCCGGATATTCCTAACGAACGTGCCACTGCCTCCCGCCATGGCATATTCCTTCGGGACCCCGCCGCTGACCGGCATCAAAAAGTCTGTCAGGTCCACCGCCCCGAGCAGCGGCTCGCACGACAGGAACCGGACCCGCGCCGGGATGTCGCGCAAGATCGGCACACGGTGGTCGGCGCGCTTCTGGTCCTCGACGGTGGTGCCGAGCCACACGTTCGGCCAGCCCGCACCCCACGCCGGATGCCCCGCCGCCGTGTCCGGCAGCATCCTGGCGATGTTCTCGGGCCGCTTGGTCAGCAGCAGCCAGTCGAGGTGCGGCGTCTGGGCGATGCGGTGCCACAGGTCGTTGCGCCACCGCTCCGGGACCTGGTTGTCGAACACGTCGGCCAGCGACGCGCAGAACACCAGGTCGCGCCGGCCCGCCGCGGCGGCGCGCCGGTTCCACCGCACCGGCTGTTGCCAATTCGCCGGCGTGGTGCGCCGCCGCTCGCCCGCCCACAGCCCGGCCTGGCCGGTGCGCTTGGCCCAGTCGGCGGCGTAGCAGTTGTCGCACGCGGGCGACAGGCGCGTGCAGCCGACCCACGGGTTGAAGGTGTGCGTCGCCCACTCGATCGCGGTGTTCTCACCCATGCCCGCCGGCCTCCGGTTCCTTCGCCAGCGCCTCGAGCCGCTCGAGCTGGTGCGTCAGGCCGCGGGTCAGCGCCGCGGCGAGCCGCGCGGCGTCGGCGAGCTGCGGCTCGGCGCAGGTGCGCAGCAGCTCGACCGCGTGGCCGACCGACTGGGCGGTGCGCCCGGCCTCGCACGCGGCGTTGAACACCGCCCGCGCCCGCGCCACGCACGCCGGGTCGGTGATCACGCCGGGGATGTCCTGCGCCCGGATGCCGGCTGCGCCGGCGGGGGCGCGGATGCCGGCCGGGTCGGGCGGGTCCGCGGTCATGACGCGAACTTCGTCACCACGGGGCGCGCCTGCACCGCCTTGACCCGCGCCGCCTGCGTCAGCCCCGGCGGCAGCTCGACCGTCACGGTCCCCGCCTTTTGGTCGGCCTGGTGCCGGCAACGCACCGCGCGGATCAACTCGGTCGCCCAGCCCGGCGCGAAGGTGTTGCAGCTGAGCCCGATGGTCGCCGCCGCCCCCATCTTGGTCAGCGTCCGGCCGACCGGCGACTTGACCAGCCGCAGCCGGCCGAGGTCGTCGCCCTCGCCGACCTCGATCGCGACCCGGTCGCCCCGGGCCCAGCCCAGCGCCGCGCGCACGTCGGTGCCCAGCACCAGGCGCCATTGCCGCTTCTTGCGCCCGCACACGCTGAAGGTGACCCCCAAGGTGTCGCGCCGCCCGCTGTTCACCGGCAGGCTTACGAAGCCCATGTCGCGCCCTCCGTTTGTGCTAGGCTGCCGGCCCCCCACCGATGGAGGACCGCATGTTCCGCGTCCTGGCCGGCATCGTCGCCATCCCGCTGATCGCCGCCGGCGCCGGCGGGCTGTGGCTGACCTGGACCCTGGCGGTGGAGGCGGCGGCGGCGGCCGAGCGCACCCGCGTTGCGCTGCCCGGCCTGCACAACGACACCCTGCCGCAGCTCGCCGCCGGCGGCGCGACGACCGTCGCCGCCGCGGTCGGCCTGCTGTCGCTGATCGTGCTCGGCATCGGGGTGCTGTGCGCCAACGCCGCCGCGGTCGACATCGTCGTGTTGCGCCGCGACCCCTGATCGCCTCACGCCGCATCCTCCGTTCCCGATTCGGTCCCGGTGCCGGAAACGCTTCGCTCTGTTAGCGTTTCGTCATGCGCCGCGTAGAAGTCGTTGGGTGTGACCGCCCCGCCGGTGAGCGCCAGGATGCGCGCCATCACCTCGCGCGGCGGGATGCGCCGCCCCGTGCGGTAGCGCCACACCGTCATCCGGGTGCCGACGCCGATCGCTTCCGCGACCTGGTCCATCGTCAGCCCCGCGCCGTCGATCCATGATCCGAAGTCCATGCCGGCGAAAGTAACCAAATCAGTAACGATTCGTCAATCGCTAGCCGTGCGTAACCGGGACGGATACCAGATGTCGTTGCCGTCTTCGTCACGGACAGTTGCCGGAACGGTGACTATCTTCGGGCCCATGAGCACCCGACGCTCCGCCCGTTCGCCTAACCGGCTTAAGGAACTCATCGACGACCGCGAGATGTCGATGGAGGAGCTCGCGCGCCTGGCGCACACCACCAAGGCGACGATTTCCCGCCTCGCCACCGGCAAGATGCAGATGACGGTGACGTGGGCCGAGAAGCTTGCGCCGCATCTCGGGTGCCATCCGGCCGAGCTGTTCGGCAGCGACCCGCTGACCAAGGAGGAGGTCGGCATCGTGCTGCGCTTCCGCGGCCTCGGCGAGGAACGCCGCCAGACCTTCGAGCGCCTGCTCGACGTCGTCGAGCACGACAAGACCCGCTAAGCTTTAGCCGTCTTTGGCGCGCATCCGCGCCGACGTCACCGATCGCGCGGTTCCATCGTTACCGGATCAGCAACTTTTTCGCTTGACCGTCCGTCACCGGATCGGTAACGCTTGGACCGTCCGGCGTCGCAACCCGGACGGCGTTCCCCCTCCCGACCCCGACCGGCCCAAGGGCAACCGATGGACCGGCCGGGGAACCCCGGGGCGGGCGGCGCGGCGGGATCCGACGTGAACCCCATGACGCCCCGCCGCGCTTGCCCGCCCCGGCCTGCACCCCGGAGCGACCATGCTCGACGTTCCCCCCGCCTTCCGCCTGCACTACCCCACCGCCGACGCCGCGCTGCGCGCCGCGCTCGGCCTCGCCCCCGGCCGGTCGATCGTCTACTTCACCGGCGACCTCGCCTGCGCCCGCGGCCGCGCGCCCGACGTCCGCGCCGTCGCCGACACCATGCGCCGGCTCGCCGAGCGCGACCGGGTCGGCGTCCTCGCCCAGCGCCGCCGCCCCGACGGCTGGTTCGACTACGAGTTCACCCGGGTCAACCTCGCGCGCCTGCCCGCCACCAGCGAGTTGAGCCCGCACAAAAGACGCGCGCCGCGCCGGCCCTTGGAACTCGAGGTGGCGTGATGGCGGTCGCGGAAACCCGCGCGGCGGGCAACGTCCTCAGGATGCCGACGCCGCAGCCGAACCCGGTGCGCGCCGCCTTCATCACCCTCGACCGGCTGCAGCGCCTCGCCGAGGGGATCGACCTCGAGGCGGTCAACGCCGCCGACCGCACCTTCCGGCGATCCGGCCTGATCGGCTGCTTCATCGCGCACCCGCGCCGCTGGGCCGACGCGATGCGGGCGTGGCAGGCCGCGCGCGATTTGATGAACGCCGCGCGCCAGCTCACCGCCGCGGCCGACCGCCTCGCCGCCGCGCGGGCCGAGGGAGAGCCGCGGTGAGCGCCGAGGTGATCGACTTCGCCACCCGCCGCGCGCTGCCGTTCCACGCGATCGACGCCGCGGTGGTGTTCCGCATCGGCGACCGGCTGCGGCTGCGCGACGGCGAGGTCGCGCGCCTGCTCGACTGGCCGGAAATCCACCGCGCCGACGGCACCTTGCGGGTGGAATTCCTGGTCCACGTCGAGCGCACCGGCTACCGCCGCCTGGTGCCGGTCAGCCAGGTCGAGCGGCTCGACCCGGAGGGGCCGACGCCGCCGTGCGACGTCGCCCCTTTTGCCGACGGGAACGATGCCCGATGACCCGCCGCCGCGCCTCGTGCGTCGCGGTCGCCGGCGGCATCGCCATCGGCTTCGCGCTCACCCTGCTCGCGTTCTGGAAAATGGGCGCGTGGCAATGATGCGCGCGCTCGCCCGCGCGCTCCCGCGCGCCATCGTGCTGACGGCCGCCGTACTGGCGGCGGCCGGCTGCGCCGGCCCGGCACCGCTGGGTAGCACCCCTGGGGGAACGGTGCCGGGTTGGCGCGAGCGCACGTTCGTCGAGGTGCCGCGCGCCGGCGGCGAGCCGTGCCTGGTCGAGAAGCCGGAACCCTACGATGCGCGCCATTGGGTGCACGACTTCGCCGCCTGGGTGTGGCAGTGCGTGAACCTTGGCAAGGTCACCGGCCGGCTCGGGGGTGACGCATGATGCGCCCGGTTGAGGTCGTGGTCGTGTTCCTGTTCGGCGCCGCCTGCGCCGCGATCGGCGTCACCACGCCGCGCGGCGCCTGCGGTCAGACCCTGCCGCCGGCGGCGGCGACCGACCGGCTGCCGCCGGCGCCGCGCCCGGCGGCGCCGCCGGTCGAGGCGCTGCCGCCGGCCGGTTATCTCGGCATCGACACCACCCGCGCCGCCGAGGCGGCCGCGGCCGAGCGCGATGCCAAGGCCGAGCGGCGCAGCCAGGCGCAGCAGGCCGCCGCCCGCCGCACCCGCCAGCGCCTGGCGCGCTATGCGCCCGCGGCGGGCGGCGACGACGCGCACGCCGCCCGCCTGGCCGCCACCCCGCACGTGCTTTGGATCCTGCGCCGCACCGAGCAGACCACCCGCACCCCGCTCAAATATCCGACCCCGGCGGCGCCAGGCACCCCCGGCGCCGGCCCCGGCGGGGTCCCGCCGCTGGCGCTGGTGATGACCTCGGACATGTCGGCGATCACGCACCAGGAATTCGGCGACCGCGGCGCCTGCATGGTGTCGCTCGAGCTGCTCGCCGAGCACGTCGACCCCGACGAATCCGCGCTCTACTGCGCGCCGCTGCGCACGCGATGAACCGCCCCTTGCTCACCCCCGAGACGACGCCGCGCACCGCTTCGCTGCGCAGCGCTTCGCCCCGCGACCCGCATCGAGGCCGCGCATCGCCGCTCATAACCGAGCAACGCAACGTCCTAAAACCGGAGGAACGATGATCACAGCCCGCGCCACCTTGATCGGCCTGTCGCCCTATTCGCAGTCGGCCGCCCACAACACCCCGAAGGCATCGCCCAACGAGAGCGCCGACGACTTCGAGCGCCGGACCTGGCGCAACAAGGTAAACGCCGACGCGCACGGCCACATGTTCGTGCCGCCGATGGGACTCAAGGCCGCGCTGGAAGACGCCGCCCGTTTCCGCGGCGTGCGCATCCCCGGCAAAGGTTTGAAGACGTTCACGTCGCATTTCGAGGCGGGCATCATGATCGCGGCCGGGCCGATCGTGCACGATGCGACCGGCCTGCCGGTGCGCCGCGACACCGTTCCGGGCGAGGATGTGTTCGTCAACGCCGACGGCAAGCGCGGCGGCGGCACCCGCGTCTGGCGGACCTTCCCGACCGTGCCGGAGGGCTGGCGCATCGAGGTCGACTACATGGTGCTCGACGACATGATCGGCCAGGACATCTTTCGCCGCACCCTCGACGACTGCGGCAAGTTCGTCGGCATCGGCCGCTTCCGCCCGCAGAAGCGCGGCTGGTACGGCCGCTTCCGCATCGAAACCCTGGACTGGATCGACGACGCGGTCGCGGTCCAGGCGGCGGCTTAGCAGCGCGCCGCCGCGCACGGCCACGCACCGCTTCACCCCGCGCTGCTTCGCTACGCGCACCGTGTCGCCGCTGCGCTACTCGGCGCTTCGCACCACAACTCATCTTTCCGCACGCCATTGCAACGCAACGAACATCCAATGATGGCCCGGCAGAGATTTACTTCACCAGCGCGGCGCTACGCCCGTCGCCGCAACGCCTGGCTCCGCGCCTCTTTGCTGCGCATCCCATCGCATCGCACACCGACGCTCCGCGTCCCCCGACACCGCAACGCAACGAAGGATTTCCCCATGCCCGACGACGCCCGCCGCACAATTCCCCAAGTCAGCGTGGATACCAACCTCGTGTTCCAGCGCCTGGAGACAGCGGAGGTCGGCGAGGTCGTCACCTATGCCGAGCTGACGGTTTTGATCGGTCGCGACGTCACCACCCGCGCCCGCCACAACCTGACCAGTGCCGTGCGCCGGGCGGAGCGTGAGCGCGGCATGATCTTCGCGCCGCAGCGCGGCGTCGGCGTCAAGCGGCTCAGCGACGCCGAGATCGTCGAGGCCATCGGCGCCGTGCCCGCTGCGCTCGGCCGGCGCGCCCGCCGCGCCGCCCGCTGGCTCGCCGCGGTCGCGGACTGGGATGCGCTGCCCCCCGCCCTCAAGGCCCGCCACAACGCCTACCTGTCGGCCCTCGGCGCGCTGACGGAGATCACCCGGCCGGCGACAATCGCCAAGCTGGAGCGCCACGTCGACCAACGCCACCGCCAGGCCCTGCCCGTGGCGAAAACCCTCGACGCCTTCAAGGCGTGACCGCCCCCCTGCTCACCCCCGAGGCGGCGGCGCGGCACCTGGCGGTGTCGACGCGGCTGTTGCGCCGCCTGGTGGCGTCCGGCACCCTGCCGTTCGTCCTGGTCAGCCGGCGCAAGCGGTTCCGGCTCGACGACCTCGAGGCTTTTGCGGAGTCGCAGCTGTGTCGCTCTACCGCCGCCCCGACTCGCCGTTCTGGCACTACGACGTCACCGTCAACGGTCGTCGATTTCGAGGCAGCACGGGCGAAGTATCCCGCGAGGCCGCGAAGCTAGCCGAGGCCGACCGCCGCCGCGCGCACACGGCCGAGGTGGCGCGCGGCGACCGCCGGCTCACCCTCAACGCCGCGGCCGCCCGCTATTGGGCCGAGCACGCGCATCGCCTGCCGTCCGCCGCCACGCTCGACCTTTGGGTGCGCACCCTGCTCGCCGGGCTGGGCAAGGAAACCCCGCTCGAGGCGCTGACCGACGACCAGCTCGCGACCTATGTCGCGCGCCGCCGCGCCACGGTGGCGAACGCCACGGTCAACCGCGAGCTCGCCACCCTGCGCGCGATCGTGCGCATGGCGCGCGACCGCTGGGGCGCCCCGGTGCCCGGCCTCAACTGGCGCGCCCACTGGCAGCGCGAGGCGGCGCCGCGGGCGCGCTACCTCACCACCGACGAGGCGGCCCGGCTGCTCGCCGCCGCCGCGCCGCACCTCCGGCCGGCGATCGAGCTCAGTCTGTTGACGGGGATCCGGCTGTCGAACTGCATCGGCCTCGATTGGGCCGAGGTCGACCTCGATGCGCGCACCCTGCGCCTGGCCCGGGTCAAGTCGATGCATGACGGCGGGCGCGGCCACACCGTGCCGCTGTGCGCGCCGGCGGTGGTGCTGCTCGCCAACCTGGCCCCCGAGCCGGCCCGCGGGCACGACCCGCGGGACAAGCGCCGCGGCCGCGTGTTCCTGTTGAAGGGGAAGCCGTTGAAGACGTGGCGCACCGCCTGGCGCGCGGCGAAGCGGCGGGCCGGGGTCGATGATTTCCGCTGGCATGACCTGCGCCACACCGCGGCCAGTTGGATGGTGCAGGCCGGCGTGCCGCTCGAGGTGGTGCGCCGGATCCTCGGCCACGCCGACATTGCGACGACCCTGCGCTATGCGCACCACGCCGACGATGCGGCGCGCCAGGCGGTGGCCCAGCTCGGCCAGGCGATCGCCGGCGTGTCTATTTCCGCGCCCTCGAATGAGGCGGAAAAACGCGACACGGCGCCGGGCGAAACCGCGGCGCCGCGTCACGAAACCACGTCACGCCGGGCGGGCGACGCAGCCTAAGCCATTCAGGTTGAAGGGATTTCCGGCGGGCGCCACGTAGACCCCCAGTCTGGTGCGCTACCAGGCTGCGCCACGCTCCGGTGGTAACACCGTCAATCGGTTACGGGTTAAAGCTGACTTTGGGGATCAAGTCAATCCGGCCGATTTCGGCCAGTATAGGCCGATTCGTGACGTTCTGCGCCACGTTTTACGTCACGCTCGGTTGCCGGCCTGTTCTTGCCGGCCGGCCGGGAGTCGGGCACAATCCACGGATGAACACGTTTCGCGCGTTACTCGCCTTGTGCGTGTGGGGATGCGCCGCCGGAATGGCGGCAGCATCGGCGGCGGCGGCGGCGGGCGCGGCCGCGGCGCCGGCGGCGCAGGTGCCGGCCGAGGTTGGCCGGGTGGTCGACGGCGACACGGTGGCGGTGGTGGCCGAGCCGTGGCCGGGGTGGCGGGTGGCGACCCTGGTGCGCCTGGTCGGCGCCGACGCGCCCGAGCTGCGCGCGCGCTGCCCGGCCGAGCGCGCGGCCGCGGTGGCGGCGCGCGACTTCCTCGCCGCCCGGCTGGCCGCCGGCGACCGGGTGATCCTGGTCGGGGTGCGGCCCGACCGCTACCCTGGTCGGGTCGATGCCCGGGTGGTCACCGCCGACGGGGTCGACCTGGCCGCCGCCCTGCTCGCCGCCGGCCTGGCGCGGCCCTATGACGGGCGCACCCGCGGGGCCGGATGGTGCGGCTAGGGCGCCGCCGCCGGCCGCGCCGCCATCAGCTCCTGCAGCCGCTGGACGTCGCCAACCGTGACGGCGTTCGACTTGCCGCCGCACAGCGCCTCGATCGAGCCCTTCTCGTCCTCGGAGAAGTTGCGGTTCTTGGCCCCGACCGTCATCTGGCACAGCGAGGCGCGCAGCGCGATCGCCGCCGCGTCGTTGAGCGACCGCACGTTGGCGATGGTCTGCTCGCTGATCGCCGTCGGCTCGATGCCGAGCGGCTTGGTGCAGCCGCCCAGCGCGAGCGCCGCCAGGCCCGCCGCGCACAGCCCCGCCACCGCCCGCGCCCTACGCACCGCCCTTCTCCCGCATCGCCAGGCCGAGCACGCCGAACACGGTGGCGACGCCCAGCGCGATGTTGCCGACCTCGGCCGCCTCGGTGGTGGCGCCGAACGTGGCGAGGAAGCTGGCAATCACCGCGTGCGTCGATGGTTCCTTGAGCCGGGCGATCAGCCAATCAAGCGTTTTCATGGAACAGCCCTCCGGGTGGTGTCGGGCGGCGCGCACAGCACGCGCCACCAGAACGGGTAAAGGCTTTCGTGGTCGGCCGTGGCGCAGAACGCCGGCGCGCCGATCGGCGCCGGCTTGGCGAGGCCCACGGCGTCGCACAGCCGGCGCCACTGGCGCGCCTGGCGCACATTGGCCGGGTCGGCGCAGAACTGGTCGGCGGTCGGCCGCGCCAGGCCGTCGACGGCGGCGCAGGCGGTGACCAGCGCCGCCACGGTGGCGGCGGCGAGCAGCAGGGTCCGCATGGTGTCTCCTATGAGCCGAACTTGCCGATCAGCTTGCCGAGCAGCGCCGTGATGGCGGTCGCCGCGCCGCCGCCGGCGATCGCCGCCCCGATCAGCGCGCCGACGCCGCGGTTCTTGATCGATTTGAAGTCCTCGAGCGCCGCCGCGTGGCCGCTGACCAGCTTCTCGAGCTGCTCGACCTTGACCCGCATCACGGTGACGTCGCCGGCCACCGATGATTGCGACAGCGCGTGCAGGCCGGTGGTGCGCGACAGCTCGCGCACCTCGGCGCGCAGGCTGCCGATCGCCTCGGATATTTCGTCGAGGTCCGCCATCACCGCCGCCTCAGCCCAAGGTCGGCCGCACGTAGAGGTTGCCGACCACCACGAAGGTCGGCCGGCCCTCGGCGTCGACCACCCGGCCCTCGTGCCAGTAGTCGCCCGCCTTGTCCGCCGTATCGCCCGGCGCCAGGTGCACCCGGAACCGGTTCGTCACGCTCGGGTCGAGCGAGATTTCCGACGGCGAGCCGGCGGCCGCCGAGCTCTTGGTCAGCAGCACGGTGGCCGACCACTTGCTGCGCGCCAGGCGCCACGTGATGGTGGCGCCGGTCAGGTCCACCGCGTTGCCGTCGTCGTCGGTGACGTCGATCACCAGGTCGAGCGCCTGGCCCTGATCGAGCTCGACCGCCTGATAGGCTGCACTCACGTGGTGCCCTCCGTTGCCTTGCTGTTGACCGATCGCCCGGACAGCCCCGCGGCCGCGCCGCGGCGGCTGGTGAGCGCACGGCTGCGCCCGCCCTGGCCCGCCAGGCCGGCCGAGCCGTCCGACGCACCGGCGGCCGCCTGCGCGGCCGTGGCGGTGCCCTGCAGCGCCGCGGCGGCGATCACCGCCGCGAACGCCCCGCTCAATCCCGCGGCCTCGGCGCCCGGCGCCCCGGCCGCCCCGGTGCCCGCGCCGGCAACGTCCACGTTGCCGGCGCCGACTGACAGGTGAGGCGCGGCCGTCGCCGCGCCGAGGCCGGCGACCTCGACCGCCGCGGCCGCCGCCACCACCGGCGCGCCGGCGATCACCGCCGCGACCGCCGCCACCTCGACCCCGCCGGTCGCCGCCGCGCCCGGCCGCCCGGCCAGGCCGCCGCCGGCGCCCTCGACCGCCCCGGCGCCGAGCTCGCCCTCGCCCTCGGCCGCCGGCGCGCCGGCCGCCGCGTCACCCGCGCCCGCGACCTCGACCGCGCCCGCCGCGCTCGAGGCCGGGCCCCCCGCGATCGCCGCCGCCCCGCCGGCAACCTCCGTGTTGCCGGCACCACTTGCCGATGACGGCGCGGCTTTGGCCGCGCCGGCGCCCGCCACCTCGACCGCGCCGGTCGCCGCCGCCGCCGGCCGGCCGGCCAGGCCGCCGCCGGCGCCCTCGATCGCCTCGCCGGCGAGCTCGCCCGCGCCGGCGGCCGCCGGCGCGCCGGCGGTGGCCTCGCCGGCGCCGGCGACCTCGACCGCCGCCGTCGACTCGGCCGCCGGGCCGCCGGCGATCGCCGCCGCGGCGCCGGCCGCCTCGACCGCGCCCGACCCGGCGCCGGCGCCGGGGTCGGTGGCCGGGCTGGCGGTGCCGGCGACGTCGGCGGCGCCGGTGCCGGCGGAGGAAGAACCGGCACCGGACACCGCCACGGCGGCGGCCGACACGTCG